>JBQCFH010000211.1:0-7961 GCA_051959385.1 Rhizobiaceae bacterium
CAACATCCACCACATGCCCGAACGGATGCGCGCGCATCTGGCGAAACGTCAGAAGCCGCGCGTCGTCATATCCGACGAGACGGACCGGCTGCTCGAGTCTGGCGGCGGCATCGTCAAGGCGCTGCCGCTGCTCGGCGCGGAGCCTTTTTTCGTCCTCAACGCCGATACGTTCTGGGTCGAGGATGGGCCGCTCAATCTTTCCACACTCGCCCTTGCATGGGACGGCGCGCGCACGGATATTCTCCTCATGCTGGCGGCTATGGACAAGGCGACGGGACATTCGGGCAGGAGCGATTTCCTGCTCGGCGCGGACGGGCGGCTGACGCGCTCGCGCGGCGATCCTGCCGGCCTCATCTATGCCGGGGCGGCGATCGTGCATCCGCGCATTTTTGCGGGCGCCGCCGCCGAGCCGCATTCGCTCAACCGTTATTTCGACTCGACCGCCGCCGAGGGCCGCCTCCATGGCTGGCGCATGCGCGGCCGCTGGATCACCGTCGGCACGCCGGAGGCGATTCCGGCGGCCGAAGCGGCCGTCTCTGCGGCCAGCGTCTCGTGACCGCCAAACGCGCGCCGCGCGTCCTTTCGATCCCGCCCGGCGCGCCTTTCCTGCCGACGCTGGCCGACGCGCTGATCGCCGGCGAACTGGTGCCGGGCTTCCGGCCCCGCGGCGATCCTCTGGCGCTCTCGACCGTCACCATCTACCTGCCGACCCGCCGCGCGGCGCGGGCGCTGCGCTCCATCTTCGTGGAGAAATCCTCTGGCGGCTCCGCCATCCTGCCGACGATCCGGGCGCTCGGCGAATTCGACGAGGAGCTTGCGCTGCTCGACCCGGTCGGCGCCGCAGCGCTCGATATCGCGCCGCCGATCGCCGATATCGATCGCGTGCTGGCGCTGGCGCCGCTGGTCCAGGCCTGGAAGAGCCGGCTGCCGGCGCATGTGGCGTCCCTGTTCGAGGAGGAGGTAGTCGTCCCCGCCTCGGCCGCCGACGCGCTCTGGCTGGCGCGCGACCTTTCCCGGCTGATCGACGAGATGGAGACCGAAGGCGCCGACTGGACGCGGCTCGCCGGCCTTGTCGACCGCGACCTCGCCGATTGGTGGCAGCTGACGCTCGATTTCCTTCAGATCGTCACGGAATACTGGCCGAAGGCGCTGGCGGAGCGGCAGCGCTCCAATCCTGCCGCGCACCGCAACGCCATGATCCGAGCGGAGGCGGAGCGGCTGCGGCGCGCCGAGGGCGGAGGCCCGGTCATCGCCGCGGGATCGACGGGCTCCATTCCGGCAACGGCCGAACTGCTCGCCACCATCGCGCGGCTACCGAACGGCGCCGTCGTGCTGCCCGGCCTCGACAAGCGGCTGGATGAAGAGGCCTGGACGATCCTCGGCGAGCCCTCCAATTCGCCCTCGGTCTACGGCCACCCGCAATTCGGTCTGAAGCGGCTGATTGAAGCGATCGGCATCGGCCGAGATGAGATTGCCGAAATCGGAGCGGCCCCCGCGCCGCTCGCCGCCCGCGCGGCCATCCTCTCAGAAGCCCTGCGCCCGGCCGAATTGACCGAAGCCTGGGCGGCCAACCGCGAGAACGTCGCCGCCGCCGTCGCTTCCGGCGCGCTTGCGGACGTCACGCTGATCGAGGCGCCGAACGAGCGCGACGAGGCGTTGGCCATCGCCTATGTTCTGCGGCGCGCCGTGGCGGAGCCTGGCCATCGCGCCGCGCTCGTCACCGCTGACCGGGCGCTGGCGCGTCGGGTCGCGTCGGAGCTCCTGCGCTTCGGCATCGTCGCCGACGATTCCGCCGGCCGACCGCTGGTGCAGACGCCGCCGGCAATCCTGCTGTCGCTCATGGTCGAGGCCGTGATGCGGCCGGGCGACCCGGTCGCAATCCTCTCTCTGCTGAAGCAGCCGCTTCTGTCGCTGGGCATGGACCGCTCGGTCGTCCGGCGCGCGGCGGAAATCATCGAACTCGTTGCGCTGCGCGGCGGGACGGGGCGGCCCGACATCGCGAAGCTCGCCGAAGAATTCGAGACGCGGCTGGTCGGCCTCACCGACGATCCGCATACGCCCGCATGGTTCAGCCGCATCCGCGAGGCGGAGATCGAGGGAGCCCGGCGGGTGCTGGCGGCGCTGAAGACGGCGCTGGCGCCGCTCGCCGCGCTGCGGGCGAACGGCGCGCTGACCGTCGACACGGTGGCGCGCGCCACGATCGAGGCGCTGGAAGCGGTCGGGCGCGATGCATCGGGCGGCCTTGGCGTGCTCTATCAGGGCGAGGCCGGCGAACGGCTCGCCGGGCATCTGCGCGAGCTCGCCGCCGCAAGCTCCCCGCTTACCTTTGCTCCGCGCGAATGGCCGGACATCCTGGCCGCGCTGATGGCCGGCCAGATGGTGAAGCCGCGCCAGGGCGCCGACCGGGCCGTCGCGATCTGGGGCACGCTCGAGGCTCGCCTGCAGAGCGTCGACACGCTGGTCTGCGGAGGGCTGAACGAGGGAAGCTGGCCTCCCCGTGCCGATCCGGACGGCTTCATGTCGCGCGTCATGAAGACCGGCATCGACCTCGACCCGCCGGAGCGCCGCATCGGCCAGGCCGCGCATGATTTCGTCATGGCGGCGGGCGCGCGGAAGATCGTGCTGGCCCGGGCCGCGCGGGCCGGCGACGCGCCTTCCGTCCCCTCGCGCTGGCTGCAGCGCCTGACCGCCTGCGTCGGCGAGGAGCCGGCGAAGGCGATGCGGGCGCGTGGCGCGCAGCTATTGGCCGCGGCGCGGCACTACGCCGGCGACAATCCGAAAAATGTGCCCTTCGCGCCGCGCCCGCAGCCGAAGCCGCCGCTTGCCGCCCGGCCGCCGCACTTCTCCGTCACCGATATCGAAACGCTGAGGCGCGACCCCTACGCCATCTATGCGCGCAAGGTCCTGAAACTCGATCCGCTGGAGCCCCTGCTGCGCGATCCGGGCGCTGCCGAGCGCGGCTCGCTCTTCCACGAGATACTGCACCGCTTCACCGCCTCCGGCGAAAGCGCCGCCGCGCCAAACGCGCTCGACAAGCTGCTCTTCATCGCCCGCCAATGCTTCGACGAGGAGGCGCTGCCGGCCGATGTGGATGCGGTCTGGTGGCCGCGCTTCAAGATGATGGCGCCGCACCTCATCGAATGGGAAAACAGCCACCGCGCAGGCGCCACGCGGCGGCTGGCGGAAGCTGTCGCCGCGCGCATCGAGGTCGGCGCGACCGGCGTTACGCTTTCCGGCCGCGCCGACCGCATCGACATGCGGCCGAGCAAGCTCGCGGACATCCTCGACTACAAGACCGGCTCCTCGCCCTCGAAGGTGCAGGCGCATACGCTGGTCGCGCCGCAGCTTGCGCTGGAAGGCGCTCTCCTGATGCGCGGCGCGTTTCATGATCTGGGCTCGCTCGAGCCGGCGAACCTCGCCTATGTCCGGCTGAAGGCGACCGGCGACGTGGCCGAAGAGTCCATCCTGAGCGCAAGAGTGAACGGAGCCCAGAGCGACAAAAGCGGTCGACAGCTCGCCGAGGAAGCCTGGGAACGGCTGGAGCGCCTGCTCTTCTTCTATCGCGACGAGGCGAACGGCTATTTGTCGCGCGCGCTGCCCTTCCGCGAAGGCGACACGAGCGGCCCCTACGACCATCTCGCACGCGTGCAGGAATGGGCGGCCGCCGGCGAAGAAGGCGAGGGCGGGGAGGGCGGCGAATGAAGCGCCCGCGCATCATCCCGGCCGATACGCTCGAACAGCAGGCACGCGCCTCCGATCCGCAAAATTCCGCCTGGGTCTCGGCCCATGCCGGTTCGGGCAAGACGCATGTGCTGGCGCAGCGCGTCATCCGCCTTCTGCTCGACGGCGCGGAGCCGGGCAAGATCCTTTGCCTGACCTACACCAAGGCCGCCGCGGCCAACATGTCGAATCGCGTCTTCGCCGAGCTTGGCGCATGGACGGCGCTGAACGACGAGGAACTGGGGCGGGAGATCGCGAAGATCGAGGGCCGCGCGCCGAGCCCCGGCCGGCTGCGTCGCGCGCGCCGGCTCTTCGCCGCCGCGCTGGAGACGCCGGGCGGGCTGAAGATCCAGACCATCCACGCCTTCTGCGAGGCGATCCTGCATCGCTTCCCGCTCGAAGCGAACATCGCCGGCCATTTCGAGATGCTGGACGCGCAGATGGAATCGGCCCTGGTGGCCGAGGCCCGGCGCGACCTCCTGACCGGCATCGGCGCCCGCGAGGATACCGAACTCGCCGGCGCCTTCGAAACGGTCCTGTCGATCGGCGGCGAAAGCGGCCTCGACGCGCTGCTGAACGAGATCGTGGCGCGCCGCGACGATCTGCGCGCTTTCATCGACGAGATCGGCGGCGGCGCCTCCGATGACCTTTTCACCGAGTTCGGTTTCCGCTCCAACGATACGCCCAACGCTCTGATCGCGGCGGCCTGGCCGGACGCCTATTTCGACGAGGCGCTGGCAAAGGCGCTCGAAACGCGCGCTTTTACCGCCGGCAAGAGTATCGCCGCGGAGTTCGCGGCCGAGCTGAAGGCGCTTTGCGCCGATGCCGACCCGGAAAGCGGCTTCGGTCGGCTCTGCCGCTGCTTTCTCACCAGGGACCGGGGAGGACTGAAGCCGAAGAGTGCGCAGCGGATCATGGCCAGGGGCGTGGCCGAGCATTTCCCGGGATTCGCCGAGGAATTCGAGCGCCTCGCTTCTGCCTTGCTTGCGCTTTCCGATCGCGTCGCCCTGCTGCGGATGCTGCAGGCCACCCGCGCCGCGCTTGTGATCGCCGACGTGCTGATCGCGCGCTACGAGCGGCTGAAGGCGGCGCGCGGCTTCCTCGACTTCAACGATCTGATCCGCCGCACCGTGCACCTCCTGGCGCGCAGCGATGTCGGCCCGTGGGTCCAGTACAAGCTCGACCGCGGCATCGATCACATTTTGATCGACGAGGCGCAGGATACGAGTCCCCAGCAATGGGAAGTCGTGCGGAAGATGGCCGCCGAATTCTTTACCGGCATGAGCGCCCGCGACAATGTCCGTCGCACTATCTTCGCGGTCGGCGACGAGAAGCAGTCGATCTATTCCTTCCAGGGCGCGGACCCTGAATCCTTCGGGTTGAGCGGCTACGAGTTTTCGCGTCAGGTTACGGCCGCCGAACGCCGCTTCGAGAACGTCAAGCTGCAGCGCTCCTTCCGCTCGACGGAAGACGTGCTCACCGCCGTTGATCGCGTTTTCGCGGTCGCGGAGACGCGCAAGGGCCTGACGCGCGACGAAGAGTGGATCGAGCACACCACGATCCGTGCCGGCGAGCCGGGCTATGTCGAGATTTGGCCGCTTCTTGAGCCGACCGCCGTTACCGAGCCGGACGACTGGACCGAGGCCATCGACCATGCCTCGGCGCCGTCGGTCAGGCTCGCCGAGCAGATCGCCGCAACCGTCCGTCAATGGATTGATGCGGGCGAGGTGATCGAGGGCAAAGGCAGGCGGCTGACGCCCGGCGACGTGCTGGTGCTGGTGCGCAAGCGCGACCGCTTCGTCAACGCGCTGTCGCGCGCCCTGAAGGAGAGGGGGATCGCGGTCGCCGGCGCCGACCGGCTGAGCCTGCCCGGCCATATCGCGGTGCAGGATCTGGTGGCGCTCGGCCGCGTCGCGCTGCAGCCGGGCGACGACCTCTCGCTCGCCGCGCTCCTGAAGAGCCCGGTTTTCGGCCTGACCGAAGAGCAGTTGTTTTGGCTTGCTCACGATCGGGGACGGCAATCGCTGCTTTCGGTCTTGCGCGCGCGGGCCGAGGCGGACGCCAAGCTGGCCTGGATCGTCGGCAGGCTCGATCTGTGGCGCAACGAGGCGGCATTCAAGCCGGTATTCGAGTTCTATGCCGGCATCCTCGCCCGCGACGGCGTGCGTTCCGGCATGATCGCCAGGCTCGGGCTGGCGGCGGGCGAGATCCTCGACGAGTTCCTGTCCTTCTGCCTTGCCGTGGAGCGAACCGGCCTGCCCGGCCTGGAATCCTTCCTCGCCACGCTCGAAAGCGCCGGACCCGACATCAAGCGCGAAATGGACCAGGTGCGCGACGAGGTGCGCATCATGACGGTGCATTCCGCCAAGGGGCTGGAAGCGCCGGTGGTTTTCCTGGTGGACGGCGGCAGCCGGCCCTTCTCGGACTCCCATCTGCCGCGGCTCATCCCTTGCATGGCGCAAAACGGCGGCTGGGAAGGGAAAGGGTTCCTCTGGCGCGCCTCTTCCGACCTCGCCAACAGCGTTTCGCAGACCGTCAATGCGGCGCTGAAGGAAAGGGCCGAGGAGGAATACCGCCGGCTGCTCTATGTCGGCATGACGCGGGCGGAGGATCGCCTGATCGTCTGCGGCTATCGCGGCAAGCGGCCGCCGCATGACGGCATCTGGCACAACCTGGTGCACAAGGCGCTGGCCGGCGCGCCGGAAAGCGATAGCCGCCGTCATCCGATCGGCGATCACGAGGTGATCCGCCACCAGGTCGGCGCTGTCCGGGCCGCTGCGGCGGATCCGACGTCCGCGCGCGAGGCCGAGCCCGCGATCCACGTCTTCGAACCTCTGCCCGGCTTGCCCGAAGGCTTTGGCGAAGAGCTTCCAAGGCCGCTTTCGCCATCCGGCGCGTCGCTCCTGATCGGCGGGACGGACGAGCCGGAACTGCCGGCGAGCGCCGCCTCTGCGCTCGACGGGGAGGCGGAGCCCTCCTTCGCGATCGAGCGCGGCCTTGCCATGCACCGGCTGCTCCAGACCCTGCCGGATATGTCCGATAATGCCCGCGAGGCGGCGGCGCGGCGCTATCTGACAAGGATAGGCGCGGGCTGGCGGGAGGAAGACCGCGAGCACGCCTGGGCGGCGGTTTCCTCCATTCTCGACGACGCCCGTTACGCGCCGATCTTCGCGCCGGGCTCGCGCGCCGAAGTCTCCGTCATGGGCACGCTCGACATACGCGGCCGTCCGCGCGTCATCTCCGGCAAGATCGACCGTCTCGCCGTATCCGAGAGCGAAGTGCTTTTGGTCGATTATAAGACCGACCGGCGGCCGCCCCTGCAGGCGTCGGACGTTCCGGATGCCTATGTCCTTCAGCTGGCGCTCTACCGGGCGCTGCTCCAGCCGCTCTATCCGGGCCGGCCGGTGAGGGCGGCGCTGCTCTTCACCGAGGCGCCGCGTCTCCTGCCGCTGCCGGCGGGGGCGATGGATGCCGCCCTTGCTCGACTCACGCGAGCGTGAGAAAAGGGCAGCTTGAACGCCAGCCACGCCAAACCCACATCTCCGGCGACAAACTCAAAGGAATTAGTCATGGCTACCCAAAAAGTTGACAAGAACAACTTCCAGGCGGACGTGCTCCAGTCATCCGAGCCGGTTGTTGTGGATTTCTGGGCGGAGTGGTGCGGCCCCTGCAAGATGATCGCCCCGTCGCTCGAGGAGATCGCCACCGAGCTCAACGGCAAGGTCAAGATCGCCAAGCTCAACATCGACGAGAACCCCGAGCTCGCCGCGCAGTTCGGCGTACGCTCGATCCCGACGCTGATGATCTTCAAGGGCGGCGAAGTCACCGACATGAAGGTCGGCGCGCTTCCCAAGACGGCGCTTTCCTCCTGGATCGGCGGCAGCGTCGCCTGATTTTTCGCGCAGTTCTGAACAAAAGGCCCGGTGCGATCGCCGGGCTTTTTTGTGCCGGCGGAGCCTCTCCTTCCTCCCCAGGCCGGTAACCTATCGCATAAGGGGATTGTAGGCGGCGCACACGCCCGCGCCGTCATCCTCGGGCTTGCCCCGAGGATCTGCGTGGCTGCTGGATATCGCAGTGGCAATCAGCTTTGTCCCGCTGGAGCGGCTGCAATTGCAACATGCGATGTGAATCCACGGGACAAGCCCGAGGATGACGGCGGTGCAGGCATGCCGGCCATCTGAACTCGCCCATGCCATACATAGTCGCCTTCTCGTCGAGGTAGACGACGCGCCTGGCGCCCT
>JBQCFH010000212.1:0-2846 GCA_051959385.1 Rhizobiaceae bacterium
CGGCAGGCTGTCCGCCTCCTCGGCCGACGTGATATGGTCCGGATGGACCATCGTCGGGCGCCCGTTGAACCACTCCATCCGGCCCGAGACGACGATCTCGGCGCCGACCGGCATGGATTTCTCCAGCCACGGGCCGTTGCCATGGAAGAAGGTCAGCGCGATCTCGCCTGTCTCGTCGAAGGCGTAGACGCGGTAGGGAACGGAGCGCTTGCCGCGCGGCGGCGGCTGATGGCGCGCGACGGTCACTTCCAGCGTCACGATCTGGCCTTCCGCCGCGTGCGCGATGCTCGGTCGGCTGCGCCGGTCGATCACCGAATAGGGCAGGACGAAGAGGAGGTCGCCGACCCTGAGGTCGCGCGCGCCGAGGTCTGCGGGAACGACGTTTTCCAGCATGGCCACGATCTTCGGCCCCACGCCTTCCAGCGAGGTGGCCGGCGCGAACAGCGGGTCGAGCAGGGCAGGGCGCATCTCACCCTCTCCCTTGCGGGGAGGGCAAATGCATGTGAAATCCGACCCCCACTCTGCCTCGCTTCGCTCGGCACCTCTCCCCCGATCGACGGGGGAGAGGAAGCGCCGGCCGCGGCGCTTGGCGCCCTTCCTCTACCCCATCTTCATGGGGGAGAGGTGCCGAGCGAAGCGAGGCGGAGTGGGGGATGTTCCGCATGCGATTGCCCTGTCGCTGATCCGTGCGCGCAAGCTGATCTCCCCCCGTGTGGGGGAGATGTCCGCCCTTCGACAAAAGCTCAGGAGGACAGAGGGGGGCTACGTAGAGAGACAGGGTCACATTCTGATGTTAGATGCTCGCGCGGGCCGCGCAAGGCTGACAGTTCTTCCTTTCCACGCTATATGCGCCGACTTCGGTCAAGGAAGCATCATGACGGGAACCAACCGATCGAGCGCGGGGTTGGACGCGCGCCGCAGGAAGGCGCTGTTCCGCTCCTGGCATCGCGGCATGCGCGAAGTCGATCTCATCCTCGGCGCCTTCGCCGATGCCGAGGTCGCCTCCTTGACCGAAGAGGAAATGGACCAATATGAAAGGCTTCTCGACGTTCCCGACGCCGATCTGCTGCGCTGGGTCACCGGCGAGCGTTCCATTCCAGAATCCTTCCAGACATCCGTCATGAAGCGGATATTGGCGAGCCGGCGGTCGATATCCGCTTGAGACGGCAGACATCGAAATGAAGCTCATCGACGCAATCGGATTGAAGAATCGCGGCGCCGGTTCCGTCGTCGTGGACGGCGTGGCCGACGGCTACGAAGCGTTTGCTCTGGCCAGGGTCGCCGCCGAAGCCGCGCCGGATGCGCCGCTCATCTTCGTCGCGCGCGACGGGCAGCGGCTGCCTTCGCTCGTAGAAGCCCTTGCCTTCGCCGCGCCCGAACTTCCCATCCTCGAACTGCCGGCCTGGGACTGCCTGCCCTATGACCGCGTCTCGCCCGGCGCGGGTGTTTCCGCCCAGCGCCTGGAGGCGATGAGCGCGATGGCCGCGCTGCGCTCGAAGCCGCACCGGGCCCTCATCCTGACCACCGCCAACGCGCTCCTGCAGCGCATGCCGCCGGCAGACGAGATCGAGGCGCAGGGCTTCTCCGCCCGCCCAGGCAACCAGGTCGATATGAATGTCCTGATCGAGCGGCTGGAGCGGAACGGCTTCGAGCGCGTTGCGACCGTGCGCGAGGTCGGCGAATACGCCGTGCGCGGCGGCATCCTCGACCTCTTCGCGCCGGGCAGCGCCGAGGCGCTGAGGCTCGATTTCTTCGGCGACACGCTGGAATCCATCCGCGCCTTCGACGTCGCCTCGCAGCGCACCACCGGCCAGCGCGACCGGGTCGCGCTCGAAAGCATGAGCGAGATAACGCTGACGGAAGAGAGCATCAGCCGCTTCCGCCGCCACTATCTCGAGGCCTTCGGCGCGCCTTCGCGCGACGACGCGCTCTATGCCGCGATCAGCGAGGGCCGCCGCTTCGCCGGCATGGAGCACTGGCTTCCCTTCTTTTACGACCGGCTGGAGATGCTGTTCGACTACCTGCCCGACGCGCCGTTCGTCTTCGACCATCTGGCGCATGAGGCGCTGAGCGAACGCCACGCGCTGATCCTCGACCACTACCAGGCGCGGCGGGAACAGTCCGGCGCCTCGACGCTGGCCGATGCCGTTCCGTACAAGCCTGTTGCGCCGGACACCTTGTTCCTTTCGCCGGATGCGGTCACGGAAGCGTTGAAAGCACGCCTTTCGGTCGAGTTCAGCCCGTTCGAGGCGCCGGAAGCCCCGGGTCGCAAGGTGCTTCATGCCGGTTCGAGGCCGGGTCGGTCTTTCGCCGAGGAGCGCGCCGACCCCTCGGTCAACGTCTTCGAGCGTGCCGTCGATCACATCGGCAATTTGCGCACCGCCGGTAAGCGCGTCGTCATTGCCGGCTGGAGCGAGGGCTCGTTGAACCGGCTTTCGCAGATCCTCGCCGAGCATCATCTCGGCAATGTCGCACCGGTCGATACGCTTGCCGGGCTGCAAAAGCTACCGCCCGAGCAGGCCGGGCTCGCTGTCCTTCCACTCGAATCCGGCTTCGAGACCGACCGACTTGCGGTGCTCGCCGAGCAGGACATTCTCGGCGACCGGCTGATCCGCCGCTCCAAGCGGCGCAAGCGCGGCGCCGATTTCATCGCCGAGGTGGGCGCGCTCGCGGTCGGCGATATCGTCGTGCACGCCGATCACGGAATCGGCCGCTTCACCGGCCTGCGCACGATCGAGGCGGCCGGCGCGCCGCACGACTGCCTGGAGATCGTCTATGCCGGTGACGACCGGCTGTTCCTGCCCGTCGAGAACATAGAGCTTCTGTCGCGCTTCGGCTCCGAGTCG
>JBQCFH010000213.1:0-2728 GCA_051959385.1 Rhizobiaceae bacterium
GCCGGCCTTCTTCATGCCCTCGGCGACGGCCTGCGCCGTGAAGAAGTGCGGCCGCAGGTTTATCGCCTGGTTGCGGTTCCAGAATTCCTCGGTGACGGCCGCGATCTCGTGACGGTCGTCGAGCGCGGCGTTGTTGATCAGCACCGTTATCGGCCCATGCGCCGAAGCTGCTTCGGAAACGGCCGAGCGCAAGGCCTCGATATCGGTCAGGTCGGCATGAATGAAAAGCGGCCGATTGCCGTGCTCGCGCTCCAGCCGCTCGCACAAGGCCTTGCTCGGGGCGTCGGCGATGTCGATGAAGGCGACGCGCGCGCCCTGGCGGACAAAGCCCTCCGTGAGGGCCGCGCCGATACCGGAACCGCCACCCGTGATCAGCACCGAGGCACCTTGGAGATCGGGGAAAAGCGCGGTGGTGGGAGCGGTCATCCGGGTCAGGCTTTCGAGTTCGGGCGCCGAACGCCGCGCCTCGAAAGTCGGACGGTCGCTCAGGCCGGGACGAGCGGAAGGTCGCCAGCCGCCCGCAAATAGTCAAGGGTCGATCTGGCATCGGCCGGCTTGCCGAAGAGGTAGCCCTGGCCGCCGCCGCAACCGAATTGCAGCAGGCGCTCGGCCTGCCCTTCTTCCTCGATGCCTTCCGCCACCACGTCCATGCCGAGGCCCTCGCACATGGCAAGGATGGCGCGAATGATGTGCTCGGAAGGCTTGTCGTCGAGAACCGAGGCGACGAAGGTGCGGTCGATCTTGAGCTTGTCGAAATTGAATTCGCGCAGCCGCCCGAGACTGGACTGCCCTGTGCCGAAATCGTCGAGCGAGACGCGGATGCCGACCGATTTCAGATCCTTGACGATCTTTTCGGCGGAGGCCGGATCGGTCATGAGACCCGTCTCGGTGATCTCGATCTCGAGGCGGCGCGGGTCGAAATGCATGCGGTCGAGGATGGCGAGGATCTGAAGCCCGGTGTTCTGGTCGACCAGCTGCGACGGCGAAAGATTGAAGGAAAGGAACAGATTTTTCGGCCAATGGCGCGCGGCGTCGGTCGCCTTGCGCAGGACGAGTTGCGCGAGCGGCCCGATGATGCCGCGCTCTTCGGCGATGGGGATGAAGACGCCGGGCGGGACGAAGCCCAGATCGCGATCCGTCCAGCGCGCCAGCGCCTCGAACCCGATCGTCTTCCGCGTCCTGAGATCGACGATGGGCTGGAAATAGGGCTCGACCTCGCCATGCGAGACGGCGCGCCTCAGCGCCTGCTCGATCTGGGTGACGCGCTTCGCCGCTTCCTCCATCTCGTGGGAATAGACGACGACGCGACCGCGCCCCGATTGCTTGGCGTGGTAGAGCGCGGTTTCCGCCTTGTCGACGAGCAGCTCCGTCGTCTCCTCGCCCGAGTAGAAGAGCGAGCAGCCGACAGACGCGGAAAGCCGCGCCGTGCGCTCGCCGAGATCATAGGGAGCGGATAGCACCTCGATCAGCATTCGCGCCTTGGCGGCGACCGCCTCCTCGCTGAAGACCATCGGGTAAAGGAAGGCGAATTCGTCCGGCCCCACGCGCGCCACGACCGATTGCGCGTCCATCGCGGCGCGCAGCCGCATCGCCACCTGAAGCAGGATCTGATCGCCGGCGCGACGTCCGAACAGGTCGTTGATCGGCTTGAACCCATCCAGATCGATGATGCCAATGGCGAAGGGAGCAGGATCGTCGGCCCGGTCGCCGATGAGCTTTTCTATCTTGCCGAAGAAGCGCCGATCGTTGCCGAGGCCGGTCAGGGGATCGGTAAAGGCGAGATCCGCGCCTTGTCTGTCATAACCATCGCCGATCAAGCTACGCATCGGTTTTCCCGGCCCTTTTTCCCGCGCGGACCCTGACAGCAAAGCGTTTAGGAAAGGTATGCAATCCTACTACTCTCCGCGCGATTCTGCACACATGTGCAACCGAAGGTGACTCGTCCGGAGCACCGCAACAGATGCCTATTTCAAGACGACCCTGAACAGCCTGAGCGGCTGATCGGCCGCCGCGGGGACAGGCGCCAGCCATGCGGGCACATCGTTCCTTGCGAGACGCGCCGCCAGGCCATCCGGCGCTTCACGCTCGAGGCTCCTTGTCTCGTCATTGCCGGGGCAACTCGCCACGAGCGTGACGCCGTAGCGGCGGACGATGGCCAGCGCTTCCTCATCCGTTCCAATGAAGGCGTTCAACGCCGCCAGGTCTCCCTCGACATTGCGGTGATAGGGGCCGGCCAGGACGCGATGCGGCGTATAGCGCAGAATGGGCGCGCCGAGATTGGAGACCGCGAGAACGGTCGCCTTGGGCATGGCGGCGAGGAGGCCGTAGTCATCGGGCGCGAGGCAGGCGCCCGCTGAAACGCCGCTGCCGCTGACCGCCTTTTGCGGAGCCAGCCGGCTGATTGCGGCTTCGGCGACGCTGCTCCATACGACGTTGAAGGACAGGAGCCAGACGGCGACCAGCTTTACCGCCCCTCCCTTAACAGGCTTGCGGGCGATGCGCGCCCGCCATTCGCCGACCCAGACGGCTAGCGGCACGACGGAAAGCGGGATCGAGAAGAACACGCCTCTCACCTGCCAGAGGCTGACGAGGATCGCGGCGAAAAGGAAGGCGCCGAAGACCAGCTCGTCGCGCCCGGGCCGAACCTTGCGCGCCCGCAAGACCAGGGTGAGCGCCGCGAGGAAGGGCGTGCAGTAGTAGGTGGCGACCATGGCCGGCTCGGCCATCA
>JBQCFH010000214.1:0-2423 GCA_051959385.1 Rhizobiaceae bacterium
GACGAAGGCGCTCGAGACCTATTATCCGACGAGCGTGCTCGTCACCGGCTTCGACATCATCTTCTTCTGGGTCGCCCGGATGATGATGATGGGCCTCCACTTCATGGACGAGGAGCCGTTCCGCACCGTCTATGTCCATGCGCTGGTGCGCGACAAGAACGGCGCCAAGATGTCGAAGTCGAAGGGCAACGTCATCGATCCGCTCGGCCTGATCGACGAGTACGGCGCGGATGCGCTGCGCTTCACGCTTGCCATCATGGCGGCGCAGGGTCGCGACGTGAAGCTCGATCCGGCGCGCGTCGCCGGCTACCGCAATTTCGGCACCAAGCTCTGGAACGCGACGCGCTTCGCCCAGATGAACGGCGTGGCGCGCAACAACGAGTTCGTGCTCAGGGAAGCAAAACTCACCGTCAATCGCTGGATCCTGACCGAGCTTTCCAACACGGCGCGGCAGATCACCGACGCCATCGCCTCTTACCGCTTCAACGACGCGGCAAGCGCAGCCTACCGCTTCGTCTGGAACACCTTCTGCGACTGGTATCTGGAGCTTTTGAAGCCCGTCTTCATGGGAGCTGACGAGACGGCGAAAGCGGAAAGCCAGGCGGTCGCGGCCTTCGCGCTCGACGAGATCTACAAGGTGCTCCATCCCTTCATGCCCTTCATGACGGAGGAGCTATGGGCCGAGACCGGGAACGGCGAGCGGCAATCGCTGCTCTGCCATGCCGCGTGGCCCGAACCGGAATTCGAGGACAGGGCCGCGGCCGACGAGATGAACTGGCTGGTGGAGCTCATCTCCGGCATCCGTTCGGTGCGCGCGGAGATGAACGTGCCGCCTGCGGCAATGGCGCCGATGGTGATGGTCGGGGCAGGGGAGACGACGCGCGAAAGGCTGGCGCGGCACGAAGCCGCTATCGGACGGCTGGCGCGCATCTCCGGCATTTCCTTCGCCGATTCCGCGCCGACGGCCTCCGCGCAACTCGTCATCGGCGAGGCGACCGCCTGCCTGCCGCTCGGCGATCTGATCGATCTCGCTGCCGAGGCGGCGCGGCTGCGCAAGGAGATCGCCAAGGCATCCGACGAGATCGCCCGGATCGAGAAGAAGCTCGCAAACGAGAAGTTCGTCGCCAACGCGCCGGAGGAGATCGTTGCAGCCGAGCGGGAGAAAATGGAGGAATACCGAGCGACCAGGGAGCGGCTGGAGACGGCGCTGTCGCGGGTGTCGGGATAGTTCCTGCGATGACGCCGTCACACCCCCTCATCCGGCCCT
Organism: Rhizobiaceae bacterium; assembly: GCA_051959385.1. Lineage (GTDB taxonomy): Bacteria > Pseudomonadota > Alphaproteobacteria > Rhizobiales > Rhizobiaceae > Mesorhizobium_L. The sequence goes on from JBQCFH010000214.1 coordinate 1,268, forward strand.
TCGGGCCACCTTGGCGGGTGAGGGGAACCCGCTATGCCCTCGCGCTGCCCGACGCGCTCTCGGCTACCATCCTCTGCTCGGCGAGCGCCAAATGGTCCTCGCGGCTTTGCGCCTCGATATAGACGCGCCGCACGTCCGCGAACCGGCCGCGGATCTCCCGCTCGAGGTCGGACACGGTGGTCTCGACCTGTCGGGCGTCGATGTCGTTGCGGAAATCGACGCTGACGACGGCAAGGATCTCGTGCGGACCGAGGTGGACGGTGCGCAATTCGTTGACGGTTTCCACGTCCGGATGATCCTGCAACATCTGGCGGACGGCGGTTGACAGCTCCGGGTTGGCTGCCTCGCCGATCAGGAGGCCCTTGGTCTCGTGCGCGAGAAGATAGGCGGTGATGCCGAGCACCACGCCGATCGCGATCGAGCCTGCGGCATCGTAGCGGCTGTCGCCGGTCCACAGACTGAGCGCCAGGCTGATCGCCGCGATCAGCACGCCTATGCAAGCCGCGCTGTCTTCCATCAGCACGATGAAGACCGCAGGGTCCTTGTGCGCGCGGAAGTGCTGGAAAAAGCTGCGCTCGCCGCGCGTGACGTTGAATTCCCTGTAGGCGACCGACCAGGAGATGCCTTCGAAGATGAAGGCGGCGGCGAGCACGACGAAGCCGACGATGGGGGCCTCCACCTCATGCTCCCCTCCAAGCGCCATAATGCCTTCGTAGATCGAAACGCCCGCGCCAAGCGCGAAGATCAGCATCGCGACCACGAAGGACCAGAAATAGAGCTCGATGCCGTAGCCGAACGGGTGGCGCTTGTCCGGCGGCCGGCTGGCGCGGCTGAGGCCGAGAAGAAGGAGCGCCTCGTTCGCCGTGTCGACCAGCGAGTGTATGCCTTCCGACAGCATGCTGGAGGAGCCCGTGAAAAACGCGGCCACGAACTTGACGGCGGCGATTGCGCCGTTTGCGCCGATCGCAGCGATGACGGTGAAGCGGCTGCCCCTGGCGTCGTGGCGCGTGCTTGCCATTCGGATTTCCTGTCGGTTCGTCCACCGTATATGGGGCACGCGCCGGAAGGCGAAAGACGCCGGCGCTCTATGCGGCGATGAGCGCCTTCACGCCGTCGGCGACGAACTGGACGGCAAGCGCCGCCAGGATCACGCCCA
>JBQCFH010000215.1:0-4604 GCA_051959385.1 Rhizobiaceae bacterium
TTTCGAGAATGCGTCGCATCAATATCTCGTCGGGCCAGCCGGCAATGTAGTTGAGCGCGCCGTGGCGCACGAGCACCGGCCAGCCGTCATGCGCCGCGATCGACACCTCGGACTTGCCGGGTTCGGCGAACTCGCGCCAGAATTTCAGCATTCCGCCGCCTTCGACCGCGACCGGCGCTTCGGCGCGCAGGGTCTCGACGCGCGAGACGACGAGGCCGGGCAGGCCTTCCGGCAAGTCCGGCGGCATTTGCGCCGGAATCGAGAAGTCTAGCGTCTTGGAGCCGGAGCGCGGCCCGACCAGCGCAACGCCCTCATATGCCGCAAGGGCCTTCCTGAGCGTCTCGTTCCAGGCGAAGAGCCCGGGCACGAGCACCAGCCGGTAGTCCGAGAGATCGGCTGTTGCCGCCGGAAGGATATCAACGGAAAGGCCGATCCGGCGCAGCGTGCGGTAAAAATCGAAGACGAGGCGGAAATAATCGAATTCCTGCCCCTGCGGCTGGATATCCCAGGCCCAGGCCGAAGCGTAGTCGAAGACGATCGCCACATCCGCCTTGCCGCCGACCGGCAGGTCGAGCGCGGCGATTTCCGCCGCGACCTGCCTTGCCTCCGCAAATCCTTCGGCCTCGACGCTGTCCGGCCTGAGCAGCCCGGCATGCATCTGCTCCTGCGCGAAGGGCGCCTGCCGCCAGCGGAAGTAGCTGACCGTTTCGGCACCGTGCGCAAGGGCTTCCCAGGTCCACAGCCGCACCATGCCGTCGCGCGGCGCCGGGTTGTGGTGCGCCCAGTTCACCGGGCCCGGCTGCTGCTCCATCACCCACCAGCGCCCGCCCGAAGTGGCGCGGTAGAGGTCGTGGTGGAAAGCCTGGAAATCCGGGTCGCCGGCGCGCACGAAGCGGCGTTTCCACTCGTTCCCCTGGTCCGAACGGTCTTCGAGAAAACCGAGCGGATAGGAATCCCAGCTCGAAACGTCGAGCTGGGAACCGACTTCGAAATGGTCGAACGCCAGCGTCCGGCCCATGAAATTGTGGATGATGTCGCGGCCGGGGGAACGGGCGCGGATGATATCGGTCTGGAGCTTGTTGAAGCGCGCCACTTGCTCGGAGGCAAAGCGGCGAAAATCCATCCGGTGCGCCGGATTGAGCTCGGTCACTGCGCCGATGGGCAGCTCGATCTCCTCGAAGGAGGCATATTCCATCGACCAGAACACGTTGCCCCAGGCGCGATTGAGCGCTTGCGGCGACTGGTATTTTCGCTGCAGCCATTCGCGGAAGGCGCGCCGCGCCGCGTCCGAATAGGAAAGCGTGGTGCGGTGGCAGTCATATTCATTGTCGACCTGCCAGGCGGCGACGCCGGGGTGCTGCCCGAATCTGTCGGCGAGAAGCGTGGCGATCCGCGCGCATTCGCGGCGATAGGCTTCATGCGAGAAATCGTAATGCCGGCGCGAGCCGAAGCCGCGCACGCGGCCGTCCTCGCCGACCGGCAGCATGTCCGGCATTTCGTCGACCAGCCATTTCGGCGGGGTGGCGGTCGGCGTGCCGAGGACGACCCTCAGCTCTGCCTGGTGCAAAATATCGATCGCCTTCTGCAGCCAGCCGAATTGCAGGTCGCCGCGCGCCGGCTCGAGCCGCGACCATGCGAATTCGCCGATGCGCACATAGGTCAGGCCGAGCTCGGCCATGCGCCTGGCGTCCTCGGCCCACATCTCCTCGGGCCAATGTTCGGGATAGTAGCAGACACCGAGATGACGACGCGTCATGGGATCATCCGCCAGTGAGCATGGGCGTTCACCGGCTCGCGCCTCCGAACGCCGCGTCATAGGCCGCTACGACCGCGCGGGCCTTGGCCGCGATCTCCGCCGCCGTCGCGCCGGGTTTGTAGAGGCTGGAGCCGAGTCCGAAGGTCCGGATGCCGGCCCTCGCATAGACTTCGAAATCGCGTTCCGAAACGCCCCCGACCGCGCCGACCTCCAGCCCTTTCGGCAGGACGGCGCGGATCGCATTGATGCCCGCCGGACCGAGCACGCTGGCCGGAAAGAATTTGAGCGCCGACGCGCCGGCCGCTGCGGCGAGCAGCGCTTCCGTCGCCGTGAAGACGCCGGGCATGGTCACCATGCCGCTTTCGGATGCCGCCCGGATCACGGCCGCGTCGACATTGGGGCTGACCATCAATTTCCCGCCGGCCCGGGCAAGCCTGCCGACTTCCTCGACCGACAGCACGGTCCCGGCCCCGATCAGGCAGGCAGACGCGCGCTTCGCCGCGATCTCGATCGACCGGAACGGCTCCGGCGAATTGAGCGGGATTTCGATCGCCTCGAACGCGGCCTCGACAAGTGCATCGACAATCCCGGCCGTCTCCTCCGGCCGGATGCCGCGCAGGATCGCCACCAGCGGGCGTTTCAGCGACGGCCATTCGATCCTGGTTCTCATGTCCGCCCCCAGAAGCGGCGCGCCGCCGCGAAAAGACCCTGGCGCACCGCCGTGTCAGCATCGATCACGTGAACCGCCGACCCGGTCGCCTCGAGCGCCCTTGCATAAAGCATGGAAAGCGGACCCGAGGCGACCAGATGGATGTTGGAGAGCGTGCCGAAGCGTGCCTTTGCGCCCGCGATCTCGGTGCCGATCAGCGCGCCCGAAAGCCGCGCCGCGCCGGCTCCGGCTGGCGCGAAACCCAGAAGCTGCGCCGGCCGTATCTCGAAGATGCGATTGGCGATATCGGCCGGACGCGCAATCCCGGCCCGGATGGCGGACAGGAACTCCGAATCGGTCGGGTCGACCGCCATTCCGCTGATGGCATGGGCGAGGATAGACTGGCGCCCGATGAGGCCGAAGAGTTCGCCGGTCATGAAGGTCGCGAACGCCTCGACCGTGCCGGCCTTGAGCGCCAGCCATTTCGAATGGGTTCCCGGCATGCAGAAGAGACCCGTTTCGGTCCCCGAAGCCAGCGCGCCCAGTAGCTGCGTTTCCTCGCCGCGGATCACGTCGGGGTGGCTTGGGTCCCTCTGCGCGATGCCGGGAAGGATGCGCACATCGCGCGCCGCGCCTTCCACGCGGACCGCGCCTTCGATGACGCGATCGAGCGGGGCGGGAATATCGATATAGCGCGCCTCCACCCAGCCCTGGCGCGAGCCGGCCATGCCGCAGATGACGACGGGAAGCGCATCCGGCGCGCTCACCTCGGCAAGATGGCTTTCGAGAACGCCGGGAAACCCTTCGCGCCCGCCGATGCTCTGCAACCCGTCCGCCGAACGCCGATCGGCGATTATCCCGCCGTCAGCATCGAACAGCCAGAGGCGGAAGGTCGAGGTCCCCCAATCGACAGCCGCGCAGAAAGGAGAACCGGTCATTCGCCGACTCCCGACGGAAATGCGCCGATGGAGGCCTGGCAGCGAAGAACGCGCCGAGAGTGATTGCTAGAATCGATCATCGACTTTCTCTGATCCCCTCGACAAGGCACATCGTGTCCGGAAAAGCCAGGGGCAGGACGATGCCCGACCGCATCAGCGCGCCACCCGATAGCGCCAGGCGCTCCGGCGCGGCAAGCGGGCTGGCGAACCAGCGCGTCGCGCGCCGCGAGATTTCCTCGCCGTTAAGCAGCCGGAGGCGATATTGGCCGCTCTCGTCGAGGCCGGCCAGCCTGAGCGGTCCCGTGGTTTCGGATTGCGGCACGGCCATCGTCGCCGAGAAGACGAGGAACCGGTCTTTCGTCTCGGAAACGAACATCTGCGCCAGGATTTCCGGCCGCGGCGGCTGCAGCCGGTGCTGGCTGCCGCAATGCATCCAGCCGCGGTTTTCCTTGTAGAGCCGCGTATAGCGCGCAAGCGTCGCCTCCTCCTCGTCGGTCAGCTCGCGCAGGTCCATCTCGAAGCCCATATGGCCGGTCATGGCGACGGCGGCCCGGAACGCCATGGAAAGCTCCTGGCCCGAGGTGTGGCAATGGCGCGGCCCGACATGGCTGCCGACGATTTCGGGCGGCAGGAACTGCATCGCCGCGTTCTGCATTTTCCAGCGCTCATGCGCATCATTGGAATCGGAGAGCCAGACGCGATGCGTGCGTTTCAGAATGCCGTAGTCGATGCGTGCGCCGCCCGAAGCGCAACTCTCGATTTCGACCGAGGCATGGGCGGCGCCTAGCCGGTCGATCAGCGCATAGACGGCGTGCACCTGCCGGCGCAGCAGCGACATGCCGTCGCGATCGACGGCGAGCGTCAGGTCGCGGTTCATGTCCCATTTGAGATAGTCGATCCGGTATTCGGAAAGCAGCGCGTCCAGCCGCTCGAACAGATGATCGGTCACCGCCGCATTGGTGAGGTCGAGCACGTGCTGGCCGCGCCCGGTTATCGGTTCGCGGCCGGCCGGCAGGATGATCCAGTCCGGATGGGCGCGGGCAAGCTCGCTGTCGAGATTGACCATTTCCGGCTCGACCCAGAGGCCGAACCGCATGCCGAGGCCCTCGACATGCTGGATCAGGGGCGCAAGCCCGTCCGGATATTTGCGCCGGTCGACATGCCAGTCGCCGAGGCTCGTCGTGTCGTCGTCCCGCTTACCGAACCAGCCGTCGTCGAGAACGAAGCGCTCGGCGCCGATCCTCGCCGCGCGCTCGGCAAG
>JBQCFH010000216.1:0-16794 GCA_051959385.1 Rhizobiaceae bacterium
CCGACAATAAAAGTCAGCCTTCAGAATTTAACCTTCCAGTTTTATTTTCTGGGCGGTCTTCTCGGCTTTAACGACATCAATATCCCGAGCATGGTAAGTTCCGTCACAGGCGAAGACCTGGACAGCAGCAGTCCGCCGTAAGTCGAGGTGAAGCGTGACAGACCTGACGATGGTCCCCCCGAAGGCGAAGACGCGGCGCAAGCCGATCGCCGTGTTTTCGTCCGACAAGGCGTTCATGGCCGAGACCGTCTCCCGTCTGAACGCGCTCGCAATCTACGATGTAATCGAGGGTGAACCTCGCGCTTTCCTGGCCGGTCGCCTGCCCGAGGGAAGGCCGACGCTGGTGGTGCTCGACATCAGCCACGGCGATCTGCTGGCCGATCCGCAATTGCTCGCGGCCAAGGAGGCATGGGGCGATACGCCCATTCTGGCGGTCTCCGCCGAACTTGGTTCGGACAAGGTGCGGCAACTGGTTCGCCTCGGCGCCGTCGACTGGTTCAAGAAGCCGGTCGATGCGAAGGAATTGATCAACTCCGTTATCCAGCATGACGGGCTTTCCAAGGTCAGCGAGAGCCGCGTTTGCGCCTTCATTTCCGCCACGGGCGGCGCCGGCGCGACCACCATGGCGCTTTCCGCCGCCTCCATCCTCGCGAAAAAGGCTTCGGCGCCGGACGAGACCTGTATCGTCGACCTCGATTTCGAAGGCGCGAGCTGCTCGTCCTATCTCAATCTCGTGAACGAGTTCGATCTCGAAAACGTCGTAAACCATCCGGACCGCCTGGACATCGAACTCCTCGACGTCATCAAGCTCGAGCGCGAGCCGGGCATCACGCTGTTTTCGTTCGAGCGCCCGGATATGCCCTTCAAGCGCAACGGCCGGGACTTCGTGCTCCGGCTGCTCGATCTTGCGGCGTTCCGCTACCACGACGTCATCATCGACATGCCGAACCTCTCCACGCCGTGGTTCAACGACGTGCTGCGCAACAGCAACCGGATCTTCATCGTCTGCGAATTCAACATCCCGTCACTTCGGCAGGCGCGCCATCTGGTTCGTCGCGTGCGCGAGCAGCGGGGGAACTCGGATGCCGTGACGATCGTCGTCAACAAGGATTCGCGCTCGCTTTTCGGACGTCCGATTTCGCGCAAGGACGCGCAGAAGATTTTCGCGGACAAGGAAGTCCGCACCGTCGCGCGCGACGACGCCTTGATGAGCGAGGCGCTCAACAGGGCCCTCCTGCCGTCCGACGTCTCGCCGAGATCGCGCGCGGTAAAGAACATGCAGAAGCTTTTTGGTGAGTTGCTCGTCAATGAACCGACGCGTTGACCGGAACTGCAGCCGACGGCAGTTCGCCCTCCAGCTCGCGGGCGCCGTTCTGCTGACGCCCGCTGCCGCGAAGGCGGCCGGCATTCGCGCTCTATACGGAACTGGCCGGCCCGCGCTGCCCGGCATGGGTCCGTCGCTGCGAAGGACGGTCGATTTCGACGGCGGCGAACCGCCCGGAACGATTATCGTCGACGTGAAGAAGCGGGCTCTCTTTCTCGTCACGGGCGCGAAGAGCGCATTGCGCTATAGTATCAGCGTCGGCCGCGACGGCTTTGGCTGGAGCGGCCGTGTGAAGGTCGGCGCCAAGCGCGAATGGCCCGACTGGCGTCCGCCGGCCGCGATGCTAGCGCGGGATCCGTCGCTTCCGGAAAGCGTTCCGCCAGGCCCGTACAACCCGCTCGGCGCACGCGCCCTCTATCTGTTCCGCGGAGGCCGGGACACGCTCTACCGCATCCACGGAACGAACCATCCCGGCGGCGTGGGGTCCGACGGCACGTCGGGATGTTTTCGCCTGACCAATACGGACATCGTGGATCTCTTCAATCGAGTGAAAATTGGTACCGAGGTAATCGTCAGATGACACACATTCGCCTGGTCCAGCCGCCTTTCGAGCAAATTGATGTCGAACGTCTGTCGATGCCGGCCAAGGCGCCGAGGCCGAGATCGTCCGGCATGCGGGCGGTGTTTGCGGTTTCGGTCCTGTTGACGGTCGCAAATCTCGCCGGGCTCGCCTACATGGCCGTTCTGGTGAAGAAGCTGTCGGATTTCTCGGGCGAAATCGACAAGGTTGCCCAGTTCGAGCAGCGCATGTCGGCGCGGCTGGAAACGTTCAATGACGGCATCCATGCGCAATTCGACAGGCTGAACGCGACGCTGACCGGCGACGCTCCTGCTTCAGGGAAGCAGCGCCCATTTTATCACGTGTCGGCGAGACTTTTGGATAGCGCCCTGCAGCCGCACGGCTACGAGCGCCTTTCGACGCTCACTCCGTTGAACCAGGGAGGTGGCGGCGTCGCGTCGGCAGGCTCGGTCTACAATCAGGGCGGTATCGGCGGCGCTACCTCGACGCGCATCGCCAACTTCATCCGGACGGAAACGCCGGATGGAAAAGTGGTCTATCGGACGATGGAATAGGCGACCTGCCGTTTTCCCGGGCTAATCGCTCGAGTGATGCCGACGCGCCGTTCGTCATTCACAGCTTTCGCGCTTTCCCGCGCGGATCGTTCAAATTGCATCGGTTAATGAAACCAAAGCGGAAGCCTGCCACCTTATGGGAATCATCCAGCGACCTGGAGATCCCGCATTGGCCAATACCCCCGCAAAGACGCTTGTCCCGAGCATCTGAAAGATCGTCCGCCTGACGCTTGTCGGAATCGCCTGCTGCGTGTTCCTGTCATTGATAGGAGCCTATCTGCTCCTGCTTTCCGGCGGGTTCACCCCATTCGAGCAGAATATTATCGTGGCGATCCTGGTGCCGATCGTCGCCGCCGGCCCGCTGCTGGCGATCGTCGGCTATCAACAAGGGCGTATCGCCCATTTCAAGAATGAGCTGACGCGATCGACCACCTATGACGGACTGACATCGTGCCTGCGAGGGCCGGTGTTTTCCTCATTGATCGACAGGCGAAGAGCCTTGTCGCCGGGCGAGGAACGCCGCGGGGCGTTCATGATCATCCAAGCGGGCGGACTTCGGTCGATACAGCGCAATCATGGATTTGACTGGGCGAGCGAAACGTTGCGCTTTGTCGGCGAGGCGATCCGCGGCTCCGTCCGCGACACGGATATGGTAGGCAGGGTGAACGCAGCAGATTTCGGCGTCTTCCTGCCGGGAGCTACCGAAGAAGACGCTCGAAATGTCGGGGAACGGATACGCTCGAGAATTTCGGCGAATTCCTTTCTGCCGGGCGATGCCGGTCAGGTCCTGACAGTTCGTGTCGCCGGCCTCGTCTTCCGGGATGAGCTCTTCTTTGACGACATGTTTCGGGCGACGCAGGATTTGCTCGACGAACACCCGAATTCGAACGTCGTCCTGTCGCGCTGGCCGCTTGGCTCGGGTCAAGCGGTTTGGGCCAATTAGGTCTTCCAGGAAATTGCCTCTGAGTCGAGATCGGACTGTTCGGTTGGCGTGGGACACACCGCCCATAGGCCGCAAGCTTAAGCGCATCGCCACCGTTGCGAGAAGATGGAGCGATGTGTCGTCTCGTTCTTCGCCGTGGACTTCTTACTTTCATCTCCTTCACGCGACCTAAGTCAATTGGGGTAAAAAGCCCGCATTTTCCAGATAATCGACAAATCACGTCAGTTAATATAGCGTTAAGCTTTGTAAATTCGCGCAAGGCACGGGAGTGCGTATGCGCAGGGGTGTATTTGTCTTGAGTTTCTTGGCTGCGGCGGTGCAACCGCTTTGCGCGGCAGAGCAGATCGGAGTCACTGTCGATGCGAAGTTGCGTGTGGTGTCAGCCGGCGCGGGCGGCGGCAAGCTGCTGATTACCTCGGCTCCCGTCTTCAGGAACGATCGGCTTATCGCAAACGCGAGCGGTCTTGCTCAGATCAGGCTCGCCGACGACACCAAGCTTGTGGTTGGCCCATACTCCAACATCATCCTCGACAAGTTCGTATTCTCGGGCGAGTCGACCGCGAAGAGTGTCTCCGTCGCCCTGACGAAGGGCGCCTTCCGCTTCATCAGCGGACACAGCGGATCACAGGCTTATTCGATCAACACGCCGGTCGGCACCGTCGGTGTAAGGGGCACCGCATTCGACGTCAGCTATCGCAACGGGGCGGCAAGCGTTCTGCTTCTGCGCGGCCAGGTGAGGGTGTGTCCGCGAAACGGTAAATGTGACTGGGTCCGCTCTCCGTGCGACTACGTCACCTTCAACAGCCGCGGTTTCATGCGGCGGGGCAATGTGGGGGCCCTGACGGGTGCGCGGCGGAACCTCTTTCCGCTTCTCTCTCGCTCAAGGGATATCCTGCCCTCGTTCAAAGGCAGTTCGGCCGGTTGCATGAGCGCGACCAACGATCAGGGACTGGAACGCGCGAACCGAAGCATAACTCCCCAACCGCCCGGAGAGCCGCCTGCGCCGGGCCCGGACAATCCCGGTCCAACGAGGGGAAATCCCGGCAATTCCAAAAATGTCGGAAACGCGGGATTAAATCCGAACGGAAAAGGGTTCGGCAATCCGGGCCGCGGGCGCAGCAATATAAGTATCAACGGTCTGGCAGTTTCCGTTGCAGGCGGATTCTCGGCTGTCGGCACCTCTGTCGGAGCGCCTTCCGGTTCAAGCGGACACGGCGGCGGCAACGGGGGCGGCAACGGCAACGGGGGCGGCAATGGCAATGGGGCCGGGAACGGAAACGGCGGCGGCAACGGCAATGGTAATGGCGGGGGCAATGGTAATGGCGGGGGCGGCGGCAAGGGGGGTGGATCGGGTCCCTGATTGGCTTGGGGTGAAACTTCCATTCGCCGAGCCCGCTTCCAGCCGGACAGAGCTGGCCGGGTAGATCGAACAGCATCTCTTATGTCTGCAGCTGGTTGACCCGGCACGGCTGTACCTGAACTTGAAAGCGGGCCACCTGAAGCCCTGCCGGCCGCGCGGAGCGTGGCGAGCCAGCGGGTCTCCCATCGGTTCAAACGGTCGAGGATAGATCGCCGCCCCTGATCAGCGGACTACGAGCACCGGAAGAGTCGTATGCGCAAGCACCTCCGCGGTCTGGCTGCCGAGCAGCAGCCTTGCCGTGCCATGCCGGCCGTGGGATGTCATGACGATCAGGTCGCAGCCCTTCAGCCGGGCCGTCCTGACGATAGCTTGCGCGGGGGATTCGTCTATTTCATGAATGAGGTCGATGGGGATACGACGCTCCGAGGCCTGGCGTTGGATCGGCTCAAACCGTTCCTTCATGCCCTCATCGATCTGCTGGTCGTAGCGAGCCACGGGATCCTCGACGCCCGCGGCGACGGCTTCTTTAGCCGCCAGCAACTGCAAGGGTTCGCTGACGGTCAGGACCGTCACCCTGGCGCCTAGCGGGCCGGCAAGCGCCAAGCCGTGCCGCACGCCTCTGGCCGCCAGTTCGGAGCCATCGGTCGCGATCAGTATGTGCTCGTACATCTCCCTCTCCCGCCTTTCATGAAACCTGCGCATGGAGCTGGACCGATCAGGGTTTCTCGACGCGCGCCACCTGGTAGGTGCGCATCGTCCGCGCCTGGCCGACGGATACGTATTCGCCGGTCATGAAACGCTCTTCTCCGAGGCGGAATCCAATCTCGTCGTCGTTTTCACCCGGTTCGTAGTCGAAATACCATTGTCCACCGGGCTTGCGCCTCAGGCGGCCGATCCGCGCGCCGCCATCATCGGTGAAGCGGCGCACGCGGCAGACCGACTGGTTCTTTCTCCACGTATCGGCGTCGAGCCGCCCGTCCTTGTCGAGCGGCACGAGAAGGTCGTAGCCCTCGTTGGGTTCGCCGGCGGGGTGTCCTTTTGCACGCGCGAGAAGCAGCCTCACGTGACGGAAGTTGGGCGCCAGATCTTTCACCTCGGGCATGCCAGTTCTCCTTTGCTTCCATTAACGCGTGGCAATCCTCGCGGCGCCTTGATCGGCGTCAAACGGGATAGATCTTAGGGGACGCATGGTCGCCGGCTCGGAACGGGCTCATCCAGCGCAACATGCCGTCGCGCAAGACGAATTGGCGCCAGCCCGCCATCAGGACGTGGAGACCGGCCAGGTAGAGATGACCGTGCCGGCGTCCTCTTGGTTTTCGCGATCAGCCCCGGCGCGCGCTGAACGGGCGCTGCTATGCCGGCAGGCCCATTCCGAAGAAGGAGCTGGCGCTCATTTTCCGTTCAGGCTCTCGATATAGGCTAGAATCGCGTCTATCTGGTCCGGATCGGCTACGAATTCCGGCATGTCCGGATGGCCGGTCGTAATACCCTCGGCGAGCGCCTCTTCCAAATCCCGGAGCGGATACCGTTGGGACAACGTCCGGAATGGCGGCGCGTCCGGGTGGCGGCTCTCGTCGCCAGGCCCGACGGCATGGCAACGGGCGCAATTCGCCTTGACCAGTGCTTCGCCGCGGGAAATGCGGGAGTCGGCAGCGGCGGGGAAAGCCGCCGCCAGCGCCAGGATCAAACTGACCGTCCAGGTGGAAACAGTCAGCTTGTGCCCCGAATGATCCGCGTTCACGATCGTGCAATTGAACGGATGATGCTCGTCAGCCAGCCTCGGCACTATGATCTCCCTTAAAGGCCGGGAGTAGTCTCCTAGGCAATCCGGGCTGCATCGCGTTGACCTGGATCAAGCCAGGATCTCCGAAGGTTTTTGGCCGCAGCGGGCAGGCAATTGATCCTTGTCAAGGAAAACCGGGACGTTCACGTCAGAACTGGATGCACTCCGCGCCCGGGCAGGAACCGCGCATGCAACAGGCTGTTGCAACCCGGGCGCGCGGTCTCGTTCCTGGCGCGGTGACGGGGCTTCGGCGCAACCTAGCGCCTTCCGATCCTGATCTTGCATTGATGTTGTCGAATATGCCGGAACTTCCTGCTGACCACGAAATGAACGAGAAAACCACGTCCTGGTTCGAGGTCGCCCTTTTGGCTATTGCCGTTGCAGGACTGGCGGCAGGAACCGGCTTTTATGTCGCGGGGAAGCCGGACCTTGCGCGGATGATGTGGACTGGCGGAGTTATTCCAGTCCTCGCAGCCTTGCTCGTGGAGATCGTCCGCAGCTTGTGGAGGGGCGAAGTTGGCCTCGACGTCGTGGCGGCGCTATCCATGTCGAGCGCGCTCGTCTTCGGCGAGACGCTTGCCGCCGCCGTCGTCGCGTTGATGTATTCCGGAGGAACATTCCTCGAAGGCTTTGCCGAGGGCCGTGCCCGGCGCGAAATGCATGACCTTCTTTCGCGTGTTCCGCGGACTGCGACACGTCACCGTAATGGCGCGCTCGAAGAGGTTCCACTCGGAGAAATCGCATCCGGCGACCTTCTCCTGATCCGGCAGGGGGACGTCGCTCCCGTGGACGGGAGCGTTGAAAGCGCGCGCGCGATCGTCGACCAGTCTGCCATGACCGGAGAATCGATGCCGGTCACGTTGATCCGGGGCCAGGAAGTGATGAGTGGCTCGACCAACGCCGGCGAGGCCTTCGACTTGCGCGCCACTCGCCGTGCCGCGGAGAGCACCTATGCCGGCATCGTGCGTTTGGTGGAAGATGCGCAGCGCTCAAAGGCGCCGATGTCCCGATTGGCGGACCGCTACTCGGTGCTGTTCCTGCTCATCACCGTCGCGCTGGCGGCGGCGGCATGGTGGATGACGGGCGATCCCATCCGTGCGGTGGCAGTGCTGGTGGTAGCTACTCCATGTCCGCTTATCCTCGCAGTGCCGGTGGCGCTTGTCGCGGGCCTGTCGCGCGCCGCGCATTTCGGCGTACTCATCAAGGGAGCGAAGCCGCTCGAGGCGCTCGCGCGTGCGCGAACGCTTGTCCTGGACAAGACCGGCACCCTGACCGACGGACGCCCGCGAATAGTTTCCATCGAAACTTTCGCCGCCTTGCCGCAGGAGGAGGTGCTTTATCTTGCCGCCGCCGCCGACCAGGCCTCCAAGCATCCCATGGCGCAAGCGATCGCCGCCGCCGCAGGCGCGCGAAATATGCTCCTGCCCGCGCCGACCAATATCAGGGAAATCCCGGGAGAGGGAGTCGCGGCGGAGGTGGACGGCCGGTCTGTCGTCGTGGGCGGGACGGATTTCGTGATGAACTGGATCGGGACCCCCGAGGTTCCGCATCGGAGATCGGAAGTGGGTTCGGTCCTTGTCGCCGTCGCCGTGGACGGCCAGTTCGCAGGCAGTCTGGTCCTGGCGGACCCCTTGCGACTGGGGACCGCCGATTTCCTTGCAGCCGCCCGCCGTCGGGGCATCGATCGTATTCTGCTTGCCACGGGAGATCGCAGTGACGTCGCCCAAGCGGTGGTCCGGGGGCTCGATTTCGACGGGGTCCGTGCCGAGTTGACCCCCGACCAAAAGGTCCTCCTCGTGCTGGCCGAACGCAAGAATGGGCCGGTCATGATGGTGGGAGACGGCGTAAACGATGCGCCAGCGCTGGCGGCGGCCGATATCGGCGTGGCGATGGGCGCGCGTGGAGCAGCCGCTTCCGCCGAGGCCGCAGACGTGGTCCTGCTGGTCGACGATCTCAGTCGACTGCTCTCAGGGCTTGACGTAGCGGGCCAGTCACGGCGGATCGCACTGCAGAGCGTGGTGGCGGGCATAGGCCTCTCGGCGGCCGGGATGATCGCGGCGGCCCTTGGCTACCTGAACCCGGTGCAGGGCGCGCTTCTCCAGGAGGCGATCGATGTCGCGGTGATCCTGAACGCGCTGCGAGCGTTGCGGATTTCTCCGGAAGGATACGAGCCGTCTGGCGGTCTGCAGCGGAAGGTGGCGGTTGAAACGCGCGCCGCTTGAGGCCGTAGCCTATTTCGATGTCCGGATCATCTCGTCATCGCCGACGACCCCAGAGAGCAATCATGACGATACGAAATCTGGAATTCGCCGTCCGCCCAAGGTCGCTCGCCGTCTTCGGCGCCTCGGCAAACGAGGATTCGGTTGGTCGGATCGTGATGGACAATATTGTCGCGGGCGGCTTCGACGGCGACATCTGGCCGGTCAATCCGAAATATGACGAGGTTGCCGGCCTACGCTGCTATCACGGCGCCGCGGAATTGCCGGCCGCGCCCGACCTCGGTGTCATCGTCACGCCGGCCGCCACGGTGCCAGGCATCGTAGCCGATCTGGGCGCCAAGGGTTGCCGGGTCGCGATCGTCATCACCGCCGGGCTAACGCGCGAGAACGGCCTCAGGCAGGCGATGCTCGATGCGGCGAAACCGTATCTCTTCCGCATCATCGGCCCCAATACGGTCGGCCTGATGGTACCGCCCGCAAAGCTCAATGCCGGCTTCGCGCATATGGTGGCCGCGCCGGGCAATATCGCCCTTCTATCGCAGTCCGGCGCCATCGCAACCTCACTGATCGACTGGGCGGCCGACAATGGCGTGGGCTTCTCCCACATCATATCGCTCGGCGACATGGCGGATGTCGACGTTGGAGACTGGCTGGACATGCTGGCGGGCGATGCGAAGGCGCGCGCCATCGTCATGTATCTGGAAACCGTCACTAACCCACGCAAATTCTTGTCGGCGGCGCGCGCCGCCGCCCGTCTCAAGCCGGTCATCGCGGTGAAGGCGGGGCGGCATGAAGCCGCGGCGAAAGCGGCCGCGACCCATACCGGAGCGCTATCAGGCGCGGACCGCGTCATCGACGCGGCGCTTTCGCGGTCGGGCATTCTGCGGGTCGAGGGGCTAGGGGAATTGTTCGACGCGGCCGAGATCACCGCGCGCTTTCCGCCCTTGGAGAGCGCCCGCATCGGCATCGTCACAAATGGCGGTGGCGCCGGCGTGCTGGCGGTCGATCAACTCGTCGAAGGGCCTGGCGCGCTCGCCAAACTGGCGCCGACGACGATCGAACGGCTCGACGCGGCGCTTCCGCCGACATGGTCTCGCGCCAATCCCGTCGACATCATCGGCGATGCATCGGCCGACCGGTATCGGGCGGCGCTGGAGGCCGTTGCTGGGGATCCCGGTGTGGATGCAGTGATGGTTCTGAACTGCCCGACCGGCCTTGCTTCGCCGGCCGAAGCGGCTTCCGCCGTCGCCGGACTGGCGGATGGAGGCCGGATAGACGGCAAACCTTTGATTGCCTGCTGGCTTGGCGAGCATACGGCGCGCGAGGCGCGCGGCATCCTGCAGGGGGCGGGCATACCAAGTTTTGCCACTCCGTCCGATGCAGCGCGCGCGATATCCTATCTCGCCGGCTGGTCGAGGGCGCAGAAGGCGCTGATGCGGGTCCCTTCGAGCCGCAGCGAGGACGCCGCCGGAGACCGCGACGCCGTGCTCGCCATCTTCCGCAAGGCGGCCTCGGATGGAAGGCGGATACTGACTGAGCCGGAGGCCAAGGTGGCCATCGCCAACTACGGCATCCGGGTGCCGGAAACGATCGTCGCGAACTCGCCGGCAGAAGCGAAGCGCGCGGCCGCGAAACTGCTCAAGACTGCGGAAAAGGTGGTGGTGAAACTCCTTTCCAAGGCGATTTCGCACAAGTCGGATGTGGGCGGCGTCGTACTCGACATCGGAACCTCTGAACAGGCGGAAGAGGCCGCCCGTACCGTTGAGCAGCGTGTGCGCCAGCGCGCGCCGGAAGCCCATGTCGAGGGTTTCGCCGTCCAGCCCATGGTGGTGCGGAGAGAGGCGCAGGAACTGATCCTCGGTATGACCCGCGATCCGATCTTCGGGCCGGTGATTCTGTTCGGCGCGGGCGGCGTGGCTGTCGAGGTGATGGACGACACGGCGGTCGCCCTGCCGCCGCTCGACGACGTCCTTGCGGGGGACCTGATCGAACGTACGCGTATCGGCCGGCTGCTCGCCGGCTTCCGCGATCGCAAGCCCGCGGACCGGCAGGCGATCGCCTCGTCGCTCAACGGCCTGTCGCAGATGATCGTCGATTTCCCATGCATCGTATCGGTGGACGTCAATCCGCTGCTCGCCGACGCGGAAGGCGCCATTGCGCTCGATGCAAGGATCGAAATCGATCCTGAAGCCGTCGAAGAGCGAGGGCCGAATCCGGCGCTTGCCATCCGTCCTTATCCGGCAGAATGGGAGAAAGAATTTTCAGGCGGCGGCGCGAACTACCGGATAAGGCCGATCAAGCCGTCGGACATCGCGCTCTACCCTGACTTTTTCGGCAAGGTCTCGCCTGGCGACATCAGGCTTCGTTTTCTGGCGCCGCGCAAGGGCTTCCCGGACGAGATGCTGAAGCGGCTCACGCAGCTCGATTACGACCGCGAGATGGCTTTCGTGGCGCTGGAAGCAACCGGCGGAAAGCTGGCCGGAGTTGGCCGGCTCTCATGCGACCCCGACCGCACCAAAGGCGAATATGCGCTGCTCGTGCGCACCGACCTGCAAGGCCACGGCATCGGCTGGCAGTTGCTGCGGCAGATCCTCGCCTATGCGAGTGCCGAGAAGATCGGCCGCATTGAAGGGATCGTGCTGGAGGGGAACATGGCGATGCTCAAGATGTGCCGCGAATTCGGCTTCGCGGTGACCCATCACCCGGACGAACCGGGTCTTATGCTCGTCACCCTCGATCTCCGCCAATCGTGTCGAGAGGCCAAGCGCGCGGTGGAAGAAGCTCGAGGATCGCCTCGACCGTCTCCGCCGGGTCGCGGGCGGCGTTAAGCCGCCGCCAGGCGATCTTGCCCGGATCCCGCTGCAATTGCCGTGACAAGATGTCCAGGGTTGCGTCCGAAGGGCCGCCCTTCCGCTCCGCTACTCGTCGCCAGAGCACATCGGGCGCGGCGTCCAGCCAGATGCCTAGGAAGGGCAGGGCGCTGTCCTTCGCCGCCTGTTCGATGCGCGCGCGATCGACCTCGCGGTCGAAGACGGCGTCGGCGACGACCGACCGGCCGGACGAGAGGATCAGGACTGCCCGCCAAGCCATCTCGCGGTAAACGCGCTCGGATATCTCGGGACGGTACGCCTTTTTCGGCAGCCGCGTCTCGACAGGCACGCCGTGCATCGCCTTGCGGATGCGGTCGCTCTCGATGATGCGGGCCCCCGGCGGCGCGCCTACATGCACGGCCAGCGCCTCGGCGACCGTCGTTTTTCCAGAACCGCTCAGGCCGCCGATGGCGATAAGCCGGGCGGGATGTTCTTCCAGCAGCTTCGAGGCGAGTCCAAAATAGGCCTTGGCCTCGCCGGCCAGCCTGTCGCGCTGTCCGCCGTCCTCCTCGGCCTGCGTGGCCGTCACATGCGCGCGCACGGCCGCCCGGACCGCCATGAAGAATGGCAGCAGGACGAAGCCATCCTCGTCGTCCGCGTCGTCCAGATACCGATTCGCCACCAGATTCGCGAGTTCCGGGAAGCCGCGATGCCACAGATCCATGAGCAGGAAGGCCAGGTCATAGAGAATGTCGATCGTTGCTATCTTCTCATTGAACTCTATGCAGTCGAACAGTCGCGGCTCGCCGTCGACAAGGCAGATGTTGCGCAGGTGCAGGTCGCCATGGCAACGCCGCACCTTCCCGGCTGCCTCGCGACGGTCAAGAAGGGGTGCGTGCCGCGCGAGCGCGCCGCGGAACGAAGCGTCGAACGCCGCCACCTCGCCGTCCGCGAAGACATGGCTGGTGGCGAAGCCGGCCCGGTTGACATCGAGCACGCCTTGGATGTTCGCCGCACCGCTTCCCGAATGCACGACCGGGGCGCCGCGATGAAAGCGCAGGATGGCACGCGCCGTTTCGGCCATCAGTGCGGGCGTGAGCCTGCCCGCCTGCGCCATACGGGCGAAAAGGGCCGACTGGTCGAAGCGCTTCATCTCCACGACCGCGTCCGCCAGTTGGCCACCGCCGTCCAATTCGAGCGTACCGTCAGCCTTGTGGGTGATGAGCCGCACGCGGAGATAAAGCTCCGGAGCCGTTCTCGAATTGAGCTCGAGTTCCTTACGGCAGGTCGCGAGACGCAGGTCCGGCGTCGAGAAATCGGCGTAGGGCAGTCTGACGGCGCGCTTCATCTTGTAGGCTCGGTCGCCCGCCAGGAAAACAAATGAGATGTGAGTCTCCATCTTCTCGACCGCCGCGCCTCCGTACGTCGCCGGGTCGGAGAGAAAGGCGATGACCTGCGTCTGTTCGTCCCGGCCCAATGGATAATCTCCTCGCGACGACAAGGTCGCCGGCCCGCGCAAGCCGTGCGATGGCCGGCTCAACGAGCCATGAGGATAGGAAGCGGCGGGTTTTCGATCATCGCACTCGTGACGCCGCCGAAGATCCTCTGCCGCAGCCTCGAATGGCCATATGCGCCCATGACCAGAAGTTCGGCGGCCGTGTCCGTCGCGTGCTGCCTAAGGACCACCTCCACGGGCCGGCCTTGGCTCGTCAGCCGGTCCACCGTAACCTTGGCGCCATGGCGCGCGAGATAGGCTGCAGCGTCCGCACCCGGCTCGGGACCCTGATCCAGATCGCCTTGCAACGGATCGACCAGCACCAGGCGAACCTGCTCGGCGCCAGCCAGCAGCGGAAGGACGCGGGCGGCCGCCTGCGAGGCTTCGATTCGCGAATCCCACGCGACCATGACGCGTCTGGGCTTCAGGGTCGCGGCATGGCCTTCGGGGACGAGCAGCAGTGGCTTTCCGGAATAGAACAGCGCGCCTTCGATTATCTTGTTCTTCAATGCATAGGAGGAAAGTCCTCCGGGTCCGAGAACGGTGAGGTCGGCATAGCGGCCACGCCGGCCGATGGCTTCGTCGGCCCAACCTGTTTCCCGGTACTCACTCGATATGTCGACCGAAACCGGGCAGGAGCTCAGAAGAGCCGAAACCGCCTGCGTGCGTTCTTTCAGCGCCTTCTGGTCTGCCTCTCTTTCCGCGAACCACGCGTCGTTGATCACCGCGGCGTACCCGCCGATCGGCGGCGGAGCCGCGAGCGCCACGACGAGGACGGCCAGATGCGCACCGACTTCTTCGCAAAGCCCGCTAGCAAGCTTCAGGTCGGCGTCGCCAAGGCCAGGCTCGGTCACGGTGAGGATCGTCTTGAATGCCATCGGGAATATCCTTGGATAAAATCGGGCCGTCTCTCATTAGCAGACGTCTCGAGGAGGACATTGCGTTCGATCAAACGGACTCGCCGCCGGCTACATGTCTTCCTTCGCCTTGCGTCCGGAAATCTCTTCGACGTGGATGCGAAAGAACACATGCTCGGAATGGCCCGAGAGGGGCGGCGTTACTGGCTTGAGAGCGCCCGGTTCCCACCAATCCGCATGCCGGCTGAGCAGCGACCAGGCGTGGTCTCTTTCGCGCTTGTGGCCGATCCGGTCCGGCAGCTCCTCGTAGCGTCCGTCGACGACAACGCTTTTCCACTCGCGGCCTTGTCCAAGCCGATGGACGAAGATCGAAACCCGCGGGTTCGCCCGCATCCAGTCGATCTTCTTGCCGGGCATGGAAAACGCATAGAGGTGACTGTCCGCATAGGCGAAATAGATCGGCACGACATAAGGACGCCCGTCCTTTGCGCAGGCGAGGTGCCCGATTCGGCTTTCGGCCAGCAGCTTGGTGCATTCGAGCGTCGCGAGCGAGAAGATGCGCATTTCCCTGTCTCCTTTCCGCTCCGGAAGCAACCTCACGCTGGCTCCGAACGGAGTCGGCTGCGGGCCCACCTGACGATCTGCCCTGCCGACATGGCGCCTGACTGCCGCGCCACTTCCTTGCCGTGACGGAACAGGATCATCGTGGGTATGCCGCGGATGCCGAGTTCGGCTGCGGTCGCCTGTTCCTTGTCGGAATTGAGCTTGACGAGGACGATATCGGGTTCGAGTTCCCGCGCCGCGGCCTCGTAGGCCGGCGCCATCATCTGGCATGGGCCGCACCATGGCGCCCAGACGTCGACGAGGAGAGGAAGCGTGCCGCGGGTCCGGTGGCGATCGAAAATGAGGCCGTCGACATCCGCCGGATGGGCGGAAAACAGCTTCCGGCCGCATTTGCCGCATTTGGCCGCCGCCGGCTGACGTCCCTGGATAAGGCGGTTGACGCCGCCGCAAGCGCTGCAGACGACGATGCTCTCATCCATCGCAGCCCTCCTTCGTCCGCTTGTGCTGAATGTTCACAGAATCCGAACCGGCGGCTCGGGATCGCAGCTGCAGCCCACGCACCAGACGGAGGTATGCATTCGTGACGCGAGATCCCAGCGTACGTGTGTCGATGTCGCAAACCCGAGCCGCCTGATCATCGGTGAAACCCCAGACCGCGATCAGCGACAACGCCTCCCGCTCGTCGCGCTCCAGGGATGCAAAGGTGGCGAGCAGGCGCTCCATGCCTCCGGCTCGCGATCGCTCCAACGCATGGGGCGATCGCGGATTCTTCTGGGCTCTCCTTCGACACTGTCTGTCGACGACGGTGAATGCCGCTACTCTCAGTTCCGTGCCCTTCCCGAAGCGGTGCTTCGACCAGATTTCGATCAACGATGTATAGACGAGATCATCCGCCTGCGACCGGTCCTGCGCCAGGCAGAACGCGAATGCTCTCTGCGATGGAATGAGGGCCAGCAGGTCGTTTCTGAACTCGGATGACACGATCGCCCCCTGTATTCCTCAGGCGCACTGGGGTCCGAAGCCTTGGAAATATTCGGACCACGCAGGGCGGTTGCATTGACCGCGATCAAAAAAGCGGGTTGGCCGCGCCATTTTCCGCGGGTTGATCCGGGTCAATGAGGAGAGCGTTGCGACGGGATTAGCTGAGGTCCTTGCCGGATCAGCCGATCGGGCGAAGCCATGCATGAGCGCGTCCGCGAAGGCGGCCGGCATCGGCGAGGCACCTCGATCCGCGACGAGATCCGGCAGGCGGATCCGTCGTCCTCCGGCCCTGATAAGCCCGAACCGAGGGGCCGAGGCGGCGGCATCTGAGATGAACCGTCAAGTAAGAAGGAGACCTCTCCATGGCCGAAACCGCCACCAAACTCCCTGTCGGCAAAACCTCTACCCCCTTCGCAAGCCACGGAGTGGAGTCCGTTCGAAAGCCTCAGACGCGAAGTGGATCGCCTGTTCGACGATTTTCGTCCGTTCAATTGGCGCCTTCCCTCAAGGGTTTTCGGTTTCGAAGCTCCGCGTCCCGCTCGACCGGAATGGGGAATCGCTCCGGCGGTCGATCTCGCCGAAAAGGAAGACCGTTATGAGATCACCGCGGAGCTTCCCGGCATCGACGAGAAGAATGTCGAGATCACGCTCTCCAATCATACGCTGACGATTAAGGGAGAGAAGAGCGAGGAGAAGGAGGAGAAGCGGAAGGATTATTATATGTCCGAACGCCGCTATGGCTCCTTCCAGCGAAGCTTTCAGCTTCCCGAGGGCGTCGATCCGGACAAGATCGACGCGACATTCGCCAAGGGCGTGCTGACGGTGAGCCTGCCGAAGACCACCGAGGCCAGGAAGGCTGAGAAGAAGATCACAGTCAAAGCCGCCTGACGCGGATGGAGTGAGCGGCGCACCTTCTACGGCCGCGCCGCTCCAATCACCCGAACAATGGAGGATACGCATGGTTCACACATCGATCGCAGCCTTTACTCAGTCCGCGCAACATGCCCAGCAATGGGTCAACGAGCTTGCCGACGATCTGGATTGGACCGATCGCCGCGCCTATCTTCTTCTTCGCAGCGTCCTGCACGCACTGCGGGATTGGCTTCCGCAGGAGGAGATGGTCGATTTGTCGGCGCAATTGCCGGCCTTGATCCGCGCCATCTATTTCGAAGGCTGGAAGCCGGTGGAGACCCCGGTCTGGAATCGCAAGAAGGACGACTTCATCGCGCGCATTCAGGAGGCTTTCTCGGACGACCTGCTGAACGATCCGGAAGAGGCAGTGGCGGCGGTCTTCCGCCTGCTCGGCCGCCATGTCTCCCATGGG
>JBQCFH010000217.1:0-17040 GCA_051959385.1 Rhizobiaceae bacterium
TCTTGGCATATGCGGCAAGCCGTGCAATCATCGCGTCGCAATAAGGGCGTATGCGTCGAGGGGGCCGGTCGCACCGGCATCTGCCTTCGCCCAACACGAGAGCTGGGAGGAGGCCGTCTGCATGGCTAACGTGTCCATTCGTGACGTTCGCAAGGCCTACGGGGCAACCGAGGTCATCCATGGCGTTTCGATCGACATAGCGAACGGCGAATTCGTCGTGCTCGTCGGCCCTTCGGGCTGCGGGAAGTCGACGCTTCTGCGCATGATCGCCGGCCTCGAGCAGATCACCGGCGGCCATATCGCCATCGGCGAGCGGGTAGTGAACAATCTGCCGCCCAAGGAACGCGACATCGCCATGGTGTTCCAGAACTACGCGCTCTATCCGCACATGACCGTGTCGCAGAACATGGCCTTTTCGCTGAAGCTGCGCGGCGCGCCGAAGTCCGAGATCGAGGCAAGCGTCCGGCGCGCGGCGGAGATCCTCGGCCTTCTGCCTCTCCTCGAGCGCTACCCGCGCCAGCTTTCCGGCGGCCAGCGCCAACGCGTCGCCATGGGCCGCGCCATCGTGCGCAATCCGCAGGTTTTCCTGTTCGACGAGCCGCTCTCGAACCTCGACGCCAAGCTGCGCGTCGCCATGCGCACCGAGATCAAGGAACTGCACCAGCGGCTGAAGACGACGACCATCTATGTCACCCACGACCAGGTCGAGGCGATGACCATGGCCGACAAGATCGTGGTCATGCATGACGGCATCGTCGAGCAGATGGGCTCGCCGCTCGATCTTTACGACCAGCCGGACAATATCTTCGTAGCAGGCTTCATCGGCTCGCCGGCCATGAATTTCCTGAAAGGCCGCGTCGCCGACGACGGCTCGGCGACGTTCCTCGCCGAGGGCGGCGCGGTGCTGCCGCTTGCCGCCGTGCCGGAGGGCGCCGCCGGCCG
The DNA here is from genome assembly GCA_051959385.1 of Rhizobiaceae bacterium. Lineage (GTDB taxonomy): Bacteria > Pseudomonadota > Alphaproteobacteria > Rhizobiales > Rhizobiaceae > Mesorhizobium_L. Next base: position 943 of record JBQCFH010000217.1, read on the forward strand.
CGCCGCGATCTACGGCATCCGGCCCGAGCACATCCGGCTTTCCGACGACGGCGTGCCCGCCGAAGTCACCGTCGTCGAGCCGACCGGCTCCGAGATCCAGGTCTTCGCGAAGGTTGGCGCTGAGCAGATCACCGCCGTCTTCCGCGAACGCCATCGCTTCGAGCCGGGCGCGACCATAAGGATCGCGCCCGACCAGTATCAGGTCCACCTGTTCGACGCCGAGACCGGCAAGCGGTTAAGCGGCGTGGCGCAGGATAAAAAGCAGCCTTCGGACAGGCGAATTCAAAGCGGAGGAAGATGACTATGATTTCAAGACGCGACCTGTTGCGCACCGGCGCCGGCCTGGCGGTCGGCGCGGCCGGCCTGCCCCTGATCGGACAGGGAATGGCTGCGGCCGAGGACGCCCCGACGCTGAAATACAAGCCCGAGGATGGCGCCTCGCTGCGTGTGCTGCGCTGGTCGAAATTTGTCCAGGGCGATGAGGACCAGTGGAACGCCAACACCAAGAAATTCACGGACGCCACCGGCGTGAAGGTCCGGCTCGACGCCGAATCCTTGGAGGATATTCGGCCGAAGGCCGCCGTCGCTGCCAATGTCGGCTCCGGTCCCGACATCATCTTCGGCTGGTTCGACGACCCGCATCAATACCCGGACAAGCTGGTGCCGCTGACCGAACTCGCCAACTACCTCGGCAAGAAGTATGGCGGCTGGTACGACGCGGCCAAGCGCTACGGCATGAAGGACGGCGAGTGGATCGGCCTGCCGCTGGGGGCCGCCGGCGCGCGCATGGTCTACCGCAAGTCCTGGGTGAACGACGCCGGCTTCGACGCATTCCCGACCGAGCCCGACAAGATCGTCGCCTGCGCCAAGAAGCTCAAGGCCAACGGCCATCCGATGGGCATGGCCCTCGGCCACGCCGTCGGCGACGGCAACAGCTGGACGCATTGCGTGCTCTGGGGCTTCGGCGGCAAGATGGTCGACGAGAGCAACAAGGTGGTGCTCAACAGCCCGGAAACCGTCCAGGCGCTTGAATGGGTGAAGGAGCTCTACGAGAATTTCATTCCCGGCACGCTCTCCTGGAACGATTCCAACAACAACAAGGCCTTCCTGGCCGGCGAACTGTCCTGCACCAACAACGGCATCTCCGTCTACTACGCCGCCAAGACGTCCAAGGACGCGAAGCTCAACGAGATGGCCAAGGACATCTATCACGCCGGCATGCCGCAAGGGCCGATCGGCAAGCCGACCGAACTGCATCTCATCACGCAGGCCATGGTCTTCAAATATTCCAAATACCCGAACGCGGCGATGGAATATCTGCGCTTCATGTACGAGAAGCCGCAATACGAGGCCTGGCAGAACGCCTCTCTCGGCTATGTCTCGCACCCGCTCGACGCCTATAAGGACAACGCCGTGTGGCACGAGGATCCGAAGGCGCTGCCCTACCGCGACTGCGTCAAGAACATGCTGTGGAACGGCTATGCCGGCTCGTTGGGCTACGCCTCGGCGGCGGCCATGGCCGACTACATCGTGCTCGACATGTTCGCGCAGGTCTGCAACGGGGACATGAGCCCCAAGGACGCCGCGGCCAAGGCGCACAAGCGCGCCGAGCGCTACTACAAGGTGTGACGGAGACTCGGCCTGTTCGCCCGCAATCCGCGTCCTGAGCGGAGACGGCGAAGTTGAAGTTCTCTCCTCGCGGCTGGCGGGGAAGATCGTCGAGGCGTGCGCCCCTCTCCGTCACGGCTTCGCCGTGACATCTCTCCCTCACTTCGTGGGGGAGGGGACGGGTGGCGAGCTTGTCTCCCGTCCTCGCCCCCTTCAGGGGGCGAGGCGCCGAGCCGCGGGTCCGGTCTTTGGCCGGCCCGAGGCAGGCCCCCACGAGGCGGAGACGGCAAAGCACGCGTCGGCAGGGCCATCGCCGACCCGAGTCATCATAGGTTTTGAGAGGACGAAACCGCATGGCCGTAGAAACCCTCACCATCCGGCATCCAACCCCGAGCCTCGCGGCGCGCCTGGCCGTCAGCCGGGACTTCGCCGGCTTCTGGTTCATGCTGCCGGCGCTGCTGGTGCTCGGGCTGTTCCTGGTATATCCGCTCGGCCTCGGCGTCTGGCTCTCCTTGACCGACACCACGATCGGCCGCCCGGGCGTCTATGTCGGCCTGGAGAATTTCACCGATTTGTGGAACGACAGCGTCTTCTGGCTGTCGGTCTTCAACACCTTCCTCTACACGGTCGTCGCTTCGGTGGCGAAATTCGCGCTCGGCCTGTGGCTGGCGCTCATCCTCAACCGGCACCTGCCGTTCAAGGCCTTCCTGCGCGCCATCGTGCTGCTGCCCTGGATCGTGCCGACCGTGCTGTCGGCCATCGCCTTCTGGTGGATATACGACAGCCAGTTCTCCATCGTCTCGTGGACGCTGGAGCGGATGGGCCTAATCGACCACTATATCGATTTCCTCGGCACGCCCAACAACGCGCGCGCCTCCACAATCGTCGCCAATGTCTGGCGCGGCATTCCGTTCGTCGCCATAACGCTTCTGGCCGGCCTGCAGACCATCTCGCAATCGCTTTACGAGGCGGCGCTGATCGACGGCGCCAGCGGTTGGCAGCGCTTCCGCTACATCACCTTTCCGATGCTCACCCCGATCATCGCCGTGGTAATGACGTTCTCGGTGCTCTTCACCTTCACCGACTTCCAGTTGATCTACGTCCTGACGCGCGGCGGGCCGCTCAACGCCACGCACCTGATGGCGACGCTCTCCTTCCAGCGCGCCATCCCGGGCGGCCATCTCGGCGCCGGCGCGGCGATTGCCGTGGCCATGATCCCGTTCCTGCTCGCGGCAATACTTTTCAGCTATTTCGGCCTGCAGCGGCGGCGCTGGCAGCAGGGCGGGGGAGACTGACGCCATGACCATCACCCCCGACGCCGCCCGCAATGAAATCGCGGCCCGCGAGATGCGGCCGCGCAAGAAGCGTCCCGCCGACGAGGGCGGGGCGCACTACCTGGAATCGCTGCCGCGCCGCCTGGTCACGGTTTGGCTGCCGCTCGCCATATTCCTCTTCGTGCTCCTGTTCCCGTTCTACTGGATGACGATCACGGCGTTCAAATCGAACGAGGAGCTCTATGATTTCCGCCATTTCAGCCCGTTCTGGGTCACGCATCCGACACTCGCCAATTTCCACAAGCTGTTCTTCGAGACCGACTATCCGGCCTGGCTGTGGAACACGATGCTGATCTCGGTGGCCGCGACCTTCCTGTCGCTGCTCTGCGCGGTGTGCGCCGCCTATGCCATCGAGCGCATCCGATTCACCGGCTCGCGTTTCGTCGGCATGGCCATCTTCCTCGCCTATCTGGTTCCGCCGTCGATCCTCTTCATCCCGCTCGCCACGATGGTGTTCAGCTACGGCCTGTTCGATACGAGCTTCGCGCTGATCCTCACCTACCCGACCTTCCTGATCCCGTTCTGCACCTGGCTCCTGATGGGCTATTTCCGCTCGATCCCCTACGAACTGGAAGAATGCGCGCTGATGGACGGGGCCTCCAGGCTGCAGATCCTGGTGAAGATCCTGCTGCCCTTGTCGGTGCCGGGCCTGATCTCGGCCGGAATATTCGCCTTCACCCTGTCCTGGAACGAATTCATCTATGCGCTGACCTTCATCTCCTCCACCGAGCAGAAGACGGTGCCGGTCGGCGTGCTCACCGAGCTGGTCGAGGGCGACGTCTCTCACTGGGGGGCGCTGATGGCGGGCGCGCTGATGGGGTCCCTCCCGGTCGCCGTCCTCTATTCCTTCTTCGTGGAGCACTACGTCTCCTCGATGACCGGCGCGGTGAAGGAGTAGGCCGGGGGATTTACGGGCCGGCAGAGGCCAAAAAAAAGACCCGCCGCAGGGAGGAGAAGCGGCGGGTCGGATCTGAAGTGCGGTACGGGAGGAGGAGCACCGCACTCGGTGTCGGCTCTCTGGGAGGAGTAGATCGCCGACGCCCGTCAAATAGGCGCTGCATAATGATTCGCCAAGTGCGCCCTATGCACACCAGCTATGCAGATTGTCGCACCGCCCGCGATGGCCGCGAGACGGTTCGATTGGCTCAAGTTGCGTGCCTGTAGCTTCTATCTGGTCGGATCGTCGCCGACCTTGACGATGAGTTTGCCGCGGTTCCTGCCCGTCAGGAGCCCGCGGAAGGCATCGACCGTGTTCTCGAAGCCCTCGACGATGTCCTCGCGGTAGCGCACCTTGCCCTCGCGGATCCACGCCGCCATGTCGCGGCGGAAGTCCGGCATCAGATCGAGATGGTCGAACTGGATGAAACCGCGCACGGAAAGCCGCTTCGTCAGCACCATTCCCATGAATTGCGGCAGCCGGTCCGGCCCCTCCGGCAGCGCCGTGTCGTTATAATGCGCGATGCGGCCGCAGACTGGAATGCGCGCGAAGTCGTTCAGGATCGGCAGCACTGCCCGGAGAACCTCGCCGCCGACATTCTCGAAATAGACGTCGACGCCTTTCGGGCAGGCTTCGGCCAGCCGGTCGCGGAAATCGGCGTGCTTGTAATTGACGGCGGCATCGAAGCCGAATTCGTCCAGCATCATCCGGCACTTGTCCTCGGCGCCGGCGATGCCGACGGCGCGGCAGCCCTTGATCCTGGCGATCTGTCCGACGATCTGGCCGACCGCGCCCGAGGCTGCGGACACCACGACCGTCTCGCCTTCCTGCGGCCGGCCGTGCAGGAGCAGCCCGGCATAGGCGGTGAAGCCCGGCATTCCGAGCACGCCGAGCGCGGTGGTGACCGGCGCCGACTTCGGATCGAGCTTGATGACGCCCTTGCCATTTGAAACGGCATGGGTGCGCCAGCCGTCATAGGAAAGCACGATGTCGCCAGGCGCGAAGCCGTCAACATTGCTTTCCATCACTTCCGAAACGGTGGCGCCGACCATCGTGTCCCCGGGCTTGACGCCCTTGGCATAGGACTTTGCCGGGCTCATGCGCCCGCGCATATAGGGGTCGAGCGAAAGATATATGGTCCTGAGCAGCATTTCGCCGGCGCCGGGCCGCGGCATCGGCACCGATTCGAGCTTCAAATCCTCTTCGGTCGGCATTCCTTCGGGATGTTTTGCAAGATAGATGCGCCTGGCGGCTGTCGTGTCCATTGGATCGATCCTGGTTCGCTCATCACGTTGCACCTGTGTAACGTCTGCAGGATTTCGATACCAGCCAGCGCAATTTTTCACTTGAACTTGACATTGGCGGGACGCATCTAGCCGCCATTGGAATGGAACGGAGCTATTCGGAATTGTTCAGGGAAAAGGAATTTACGGAACGACTGAAGACCCAGGCCGAGGCAAAGAAGGCACTTCTCGAAAAATTCAAGGCAAGACCCGGACCGGACGATCCGGCTGTGATCGCCAGGAAGGCCGAACGCGACGCCATCCTGAAGGCGCGCGAGGAGCGCGCGCGGCAGAAGGAAAAGGAACGCCAGGAGAGGCTTGCCCGCGAGGCCGCCGAACGCGCCGTGCGCGAGGCCGCCGAGAGGGAGGCCCGTCTTGCCGAAGAGGCCCGCCTCAAGGCCGAAGCCGAAGCCCGCGAGGCCGAGGAGCGCGAGCGCCTGGCGCGCCAGCTCGTCGAGGAAGCCGAGCGCAAGGCCGCGCGCGACGCCCGCTACGCCGCCCGCAAGGCCCGCGTCCGCCGCGGTCGCTGACGCCCGACTGCACGAAGCAACTCGATAACCGTCGATGGAGCCTCGCTCCGTCGCGGCGCGTGTGTTCTACTGTGCCGATCGCGCCGCGGGGCGTTCTGCTGCTCCGGAACCGCCGAGCGCGGCCCGCACTGCGGGCGCGACCTTGGTGCCGAACAGCTCGATTGCCTGCATGATTCTCGTATGCGGCATGACGCCGAGGCTCATCTGCAGGAGGAACCGGTCGTTGCGGAAATATTTGTGCTCCGCGAGGATCTTTTCGGCGACGCGCGATGGATCGCCGAGAACCATGGAGCCTTCCGGCCTCAGCATTTCGTCGAAATGGGCGCGCGAAACCGGCGGCCAGCCGCGCTCGCGGCCGATGCGGCTCATCACCTCCGCATAGGCCGGGAAGAATTCCTCCGCCGCGGCCGAATTCGTCGCCGCGACGTAGCCATGCGAGTTGATGCCGACCTTCAGTTTCGCCGGATCGTGGCCGGCGCGCCGCCCGGCCTCCCGATAAAGCTCGACAAGCGGAGCGAAACGGCGCGGCTCGCCGCCGATGATGGCAACCGCCAGCGGCAGGCCGAGCGTACCGGCCCGAACCACCGATTGCGGCGTGCCGCCGACTGCGATCCAGACCGGCAGCGGCTCCTGGATCGGGCGCGGATAGACGCCGCGATCATGGATCGGCGCGCGAAGCCGGCCGGACCAGGCAATGCGCTCGCTCTCGCGCAGTTTCAGGAGCAGGTCGAGCTTCTCCGCGAAGAGGTCGTCATAATCCTGCAAATCGTAGCCGAAGAGCGGAAACGATTCGATGAAGGAGCCGCGCCCCGCCATGATCTCGGCGCGGCCGCCCGACAGCAGGTCGACGGTGGCGAAGTTCTGGAAGACGCGGACGGGGTCGTCTGAACTCAGCACGGTTACGGCGCTGGTGAGCCGGATTCGCTTCGTGCGCATGGCAGCGGCGCCGAGCACGACCGCCGGCGCGGACACGGCATAATCGGCGCGATGATGTTCGCCGACCCCGAACACATCGAGGCCGACCTGATCGGCGAGTTCGATCTCCTCGATCAGGTTCTTCAGCCGCTCGCCGGGAGCGACAGTCCTGCCCGTCCCGGGCTCGATGCCGACGTCGGCGAAGGTATAGAGGCCGAGTTCCATCGCGCTCCCCGGGTTCGCTCGCCATCAAATAGGGAGGTCGGCCTCGCCGCGCCAGCCCGACGGCGCTCGGCGCTACGGCGCTGACCTCGGCCAGCGGAAATCGCGCCGGCCAGCTTGAGTCGCGCGGGCACAATTCGTCAAGAGATCGACGCATCGGGCTTTAACCAATTGTGAATATTAAATTTTCGTCAGGCTGCAACTTTCCGCCTTTTGGCCGCTTTTTGGGGAGATTGCTGCAAGGGACGACCAACACCGGCCATGCGCACGGTCGCACGCCGGCGGGATAACTTCAGGAGAGAAGAAATGTCGGTCTTGAATGCAAAGGAACAATTCCGTTCACGGTTTTCCGGCAAACTTCGCGGCGTCGGGCTCGCCGGCCTCGCCGCGCTGACGATCGCTGGCACCAGCATGATCGCCACCGCGCCCGCCATGGCAGAGCATTGGCACCATCACGATCGTGGCGGCGCTGTCGCCGCAGGCGTGATCGGTGGCCTGGCGCTCGGCACGATCGTCGGCTCGTCGATCGCCTCGCAGCCCACCGTCATCTACGAGGACGACTATCCGGTCGAATATGAACGGGTATATAGGCCGGCCCGCGATTTGCCGTCCTGCTCGAACTTCCGCAGGGTGGACTGGCGCGCTCGCGTCTGGTTCGACGATTACGGCCGCGCGCACCCCTGCTATTGAGTTGAAAACAGGCGTCTTGGGAGCGGCTATTCGTCCTCCACGACCCTGAGCCTCAGCTGACCGGTCTTCGAACTGGCCGCGCCCGCCGCGCGGCCGGTTCCGTTTTCGAGGACTTCCGAGCGGTCCTCCGCCCCCTCCCTCTCGGCGCCGAACTCCAGGGCCTCGATCTTCTGGCCGCGTTTCGTCACCTTGTCGGTCGAGGTGAGGATTTGCTCGATGTCTTTCTGCGTCAGCGCGAAATGGCCCTGCAGCTTGCGCACGCGCTCGTCGAGCCGGTTCACGTCCTCCATCATGCGGATGACCTCGCCCTGGATCAGATGCGCCTGCTCGCGCATGCTGGCGTCCTTCAGCACCGACTGGATGACCTGAATGGACAGCATCAGGAGGGACGGCGAGACAATGACCACGCGCGAACGGTGGGCGCGCTGCACCAGCCCTTCGAAATTTTCGTGGATCTCGGCGAAGACCGATTCGGAAGGCACGAACATGAACGCCGTGTCCTGCGTCTCGCCGGCGATGAAATATTTTTCGGCGATGTCGCGGATGTGGACCTCGACGTCGCGCCGGAAGGCCTGCGCGGCGGCGCGCTGCGCATCGGCTCCGCCCTCGCCATCCGCGGCGGCGCGGATGGCGTTCCACGCCTCCAGCGGGAATTTGGCGTCGATGACCAGCGAAGGCGCGTCGTTCGGCATCCTGACCAGGCAGTCCGGCCGGCTGCCGTTCGACAAGGTCGCCTGGAACTCGTAGGCGCCCTTCGGCAGCCCGTCCGCGACGATCGCCTCCATGCGGCTCTGGCCGAAGGCGCCGCGCGTCTGCTTGTTGGACAGGATCGCCTGCAACTGCACGACTTGGCCGGCGAGCGACTGGATATTCGTCTGCGCGGTGTCGATGACCGCCAACCGCTCCTGCAGCCTGGCAAGGTTTTCGTGCGTCGATTTCGTCTGCTCGCTCATCGACTGGCCGAGCCGGGCGGTCATGCCGTCGAGCCGGTCGCCGATCGCCTTGGTGAGTTCCGCCTGCCGCGCGCCGAACACCTCGGCCACCGCGCCGAGCCGGCCCTGCATCTCGGACTGCGCCGTGAGGATGCCTTCCATGCGCGCCTCGACATCGCGCGCCTGCGCCGCCGCTTCCGCGGCTGCTTCGGCCCGCGCCCGCGCCGAACGCCACAGCACGACGACAAGCGCCGCCAGCAGCACGAAAAGCAGGACCGCCATCGTCGCGACCAGTTGGCCGATGCTGATGGTCGTTGCGCCGAGCCGCACGGCCGGCTGGCCAAGAAGAGAGGGGAGAGCGTTCATCCGCGCATCATAGGTGATTCGTCAGGCGAGCATAGATCAAAACGGGAACAATCTGTTTGCGCGTTCCCGGCCCGTTGACGCTTTCCCGGCGACAGATTACCTGAAAGCCATGACCATCCGGCCCATCATCCTCCTTCCCGATCCCGTTCTGCGCCAGGTCTCCAAGCCGGTCGAGCGCGTCGACGAGGGCGTGCGCAAATTCGCCGGCGACCTCTTCGAGACCATGTATGACGCGCCGGGAATCGGGCTGGCCGCGATCCAGGTCGGCGAGCCGCGCCGCATGCTGGTCATAGACCTTGCCAAGGAGGGCGAGCCGAAGGCGCCACAGGTCTTCATCAACCCGGAGATCGTGTCGCGCTCGGACGAGCCGTCCGTCTATGAGGAGGGCTGCCTCTCCATTCCGGATTATTACGCGGAGGTGGAGCGCCCCAAGGAGGTGACCGTCCGCTATCTCGATCTCGAAGGCAGGCAGCAGGAAATCAGGGCCGAAGGGCTGCTCGCGACTTGTCTTCAGCACGAGATCGACCACCTGAATGGCGTGCTCTTCATCGATCACATCTCGCGCCTCAAGCGCGACATGGTCGTGCGCAAGTTCAGGAAGATGGCGCGCGACAAGCCGCCGGCGCGGATGGTGGGGTAAGCGCCACCTGCTTGAATGCGTGACCCATCGCGCCTATGATATCATTGATATCAAGCGACGGAGGCGCGCATGGGCGATCTGCTGATCAGAAATTTTCCTGCCTTTGTAAAAGGCCGTATTACCGAAGCCGCCAAACGGAGTGGCCGCAGTATCTCGGAAGAAGCAAAGCTGCGTCTGGTCCAAAGCGTTGTGGACGACGAAACCGGTGCGAGAAAGCCGAAGAGCGCCTACGACGAGCTTCGCGGTTTTTTCCTGCAGCACGACGCAATACTGACGGATGAAGAACACGCCGAGATGATGCGGGACATCGATGAGATGCGGAAGGACATGGGCCGACCTGTGCCGGACTTCGAGTGATTATTCTCGACACCAATGTGGTATCAGAGGTTTGGCGCAACCAGTCAGACGCCAATCTTGTGCACTGGTTCGGACGGCAGAATAGGGATGAGCTTTTCCTATGTTTGCCTGTCATTGCTGAACTCTCTTCTGGCGCAAATCGTACATTGCTGCGCGACAAGAGCATGCGCTATCTAAAGGCACTTCAAGCCCTGATCCAGGGCTATTGGAACAGGATACTGCCCTGCGACCTGACTTCGGCGATGAAGTTTGGTGAAATCGTTGCTATGCGAGAACGCGCAGGCCGGCCTATCGGGCCGATGGACGCCATGATTGCCGCCATCTGCCTCGTCCACGGTGCGACGCTCGCCACGCGCAATGTGCGCGATTTCGACGGACTTGACCTGAAGCTGGTAAACCCGTTTGAAAAGGCGGCGTGAACGGCCGAGGCACGTTCACTCGGGCTCTTCATCGTCGGCCGGACAAGGCGCATGCCGCTTCGCATCATCTTCATGGGCACTCCGGATTTCGCCGTGCCGACTCTTCGCGCCATCGCCGGCGCGGGCCACGAGATTGCCGCCGTCTATACGCAGCCGCCGCGCCCCGGCGGGCGACGCGGCCTGGAGGCGGTTCCCTCCCCGGTCGAGCATGCGGGGCGGGAACTCGGGCTGGACGTGCGCACGCCCGTCTCGCTGAAGCCGCGGGATGAGCAGGAAGCGTTTCACGCGCTTCGGGCCGACGCGGCTGTTGTCGTCGCCTACGGGCTGCTGCTGCCGAAACCGGTGCTCGAAGGCACACGGCTCGGCTGTTTCAACGGCCACGCCTCGCTTTTGCCGCGCTGGCGTGGCGCCGCGCCCATCCAGCGCGCCGTCATGGCCGGCGACACCGAGACCGGCATGATGGTGATGAGGATGGATGAGGGGCTGGATACCGGGCCCGTCGCCATGAGCGAGAGGGTCGCCATCCATCCTGACATGACCGCCGGCGAATTGCACGACGAACTGATGGTCGTCGGCGCCGGGCTGATGCTGCGCGCGCTGCTCGCGCTTGAAGAAGGGAGCCTGACGCTTGTCCCGCAGCCGGCCGAGGGCGTCACCTACGCCAGGAAGATCGACAAGGCCGAGACGCGCATAGATTGGAGCCGGCCGGGACGGGAGGTGCACAACCACATACGCGGCCTATCGCCTTTTCCCGGCGCATGGTGCGAGATGCCGATCGCCGGCAGGCTGGAGAGGATCAAGCTCCTGCGCTCGACGCTTTCCTCCGGCGACGGACTGCCGGGTACGGTACTGGACGATTCTCTGACGATTGCATGCGGCAATGGCGCGGTCCGTCTCGAGGAATTGCAGCGCGCCGGCGGCAAGGCCCTTCGTGCGGATGATTTCCTGCGCGGCGCGAAGATCGAAAAGGGGCTGGTAGTCTCATGATGTCGACCCGCGCCGTCACGCACCGCTGCAATGGCTTGGCCCAGGCCTGAAATGCCGCGCTACCGCCTCGACATCGAATATGACGGCAGCCCCTATGCCGGATGGCAGAGGCAGAGCGGGCAGCACTCGGTGCAGGCGGCGCTGGAGCAGGCCGTGGCGGCGTTCTCGGGCGAAGAAGCGACGCTGCGCGGCGCCGGTCGCACCGATGCCGGAGTCCATGCGCTGGGGCAGGTGGCGCATCTCGATCTAGCGAGGGAATGGCCTGCCGATACGGTGCGCGACGCCGTCAACGCCCATCTCATCAGCGCCGGCGAGACCGTCGTGGTGCTCGCGGCTGCGCGCGTTGGCGATGATTTCGACGCCCGTTTCTCGGCCCTGCGGCGGCACTATCTCTATCGCATCGTCAATCGTCGCGCGCCGCTGGCGCTTCAGCGCCGGCAGGCTTGGTGGGTGCCGAAGCCGCTCGATGCGGCGGCGATGCACGACGCGGCGCAGGCGCTCGTCGGCAAGCACGATTTCACCACCTTCCGCTCGGTGCAATGCCAGGCGAAGAGCCCCGTCAAGACCCTCGATCGGCTCGACATGGTCCGCGCTGGCGATGTGATCGAGATCCGCGCCACGGCGCGCTCGTTCCTGCACAACCAGGTGCGCTCGATGGTGGGAACGCTGAAGCGGGTGGGGGAGGGCGCCTGGAGCGCCGGCGACGTCAGGCGCGCCCTCGACGCGCGCGATCGCTCGGCCTGCGGCCCGGTAGCGCCGCCCGACGGGCTCTATCTGGTCAAGGTGGATTATTGAGTTTGGCGAGAGGGGGTAGATCGGCGCTGCTACGGAAGTCGCCGTCTGGAAATCACGTCAATCCGAGCAGCCACTGCAGCACGAGCAGGATCGCTACGGACGCGGCGAACATGCCGGCATAGACGGCGCTGGCGGTCGTCGCGCCCCTGCCGATCGCCACGTTGGTCAGGCGCCAGACGAATATCTGCGAGGCGATGAAGATCGCCACCGACAGGAACCAGGCCATGTCCGTCTGGTCAGGCAGGAAGAGGAGCAGGACGGCGGGCGGCAGCATCAGCCATGCGATGATGGCGGTCGCCCAGTTGCTGGCGACGACGTAGTGGACATAGCGGTCGGCGAGCCTGACCCTTCGCGCGATCACCGCAAGCCCCGCCAGCGGAAGAAGCCAGGCGGCGAAGTCGATGACTGCGAGGCGGATGAAAATGGCGAAGCGGTCGCCGAAAGTCTCCGCCACGTCGTAGCTGTCGGCGATCGTCACCCAGTTCACGATCAGCGCCGGCAGCGCTACCACGATCGCGAAAAAGGAGTTCCAGAAACCGTCGACCGAAATGTCGAGCGCGCGCAGCCCGTCGGCCTTGCCGAGCATCATGCGCCATGCACCGTGGAGGTACTGCTGGATTTCTTCGGCGGACGGCATGATTCAGCGTAACCAGTCCGTCAGAAAGCGCTGGTAGATGCGGGTCAGCGTCTCCAGGTCGGAAAGCGCCACCTTTTCATCGATCATGTGCATGGTCTGGCCGACCAGGCCGAATTCGATGACCGGGCAATAGGCCTTGATGAAGCGCGCGTCGGACGTGCCGCCCGACGTCGAAAGCTCCGGCTGGCGGCCGGTGACGGCGGCGACGGACCCGGCGAACGCGTCGATCAGGTCCTGGTCGCGGGTGAGGAAGACCGGGCTCGGCCGGTCGCGCCATCGGAGCTCGAAATCGAGCCGATCCTTGCCCGGCCTGAGTTTCGGGTGCCGGGCCGCACGGTCGAGACGGTTCCGGATTTCGGCCTGCAGGCGCTCCGCGTCCCAGAGATCGTTGAAACGTATGTTGAACGAGGCGGTCGCCTTTGCCGGTATGACGTTCGTCGCCGGATTGCCGACATCGATGGTCGTGACTTCCAGATTGCTCGGCTGGAAATCCTTGGTTCCGTCGTCGAAAGCGGGGTGCATCAGCGCCTCGACGAGGGAGACGAGGCCCGGCACCGGGTTGTCGGCGAGGTGCGGATAGGCGACGTGCCCCTGCCGGCCGCGCACGATGATCGTGCCAGAAAGCGAGCCGCGCCGGCCGATCTTGATCATGTCGCCGAGCGTGTTCGGGTTGGTCGGCTCGCCGACGATCGCCGCGTCCCATTTCTCACCCTTCGCCGCCGCCCATTCGAGCAGCTTGGCGGTGCCGTTGATCGCCGGTCCCTCCTCGTCGCCGGTGATGAGAAGCGAGATCGAGCCCTTCGGCCGGCCGTGTTCGGCGATATGCCGCGCCACCGCCGCGACGAAGCAGGCGATGCCGCCCTTCATGTCGACTGCGCCGCGTCCGTAAAGGAAGGCGTTTTGGATTTCCGCGGCGAAGGGCGGATGCGTCCAGGCATTCTCGTCCCCCGCCGGCACGACGTCCGTGTGGCCGGCGAACATGAGATGCTTTCCCTCGCCCGGAAGCCGCGCGTAGAGGTTCTCTATGTCGGGCGTGCCGTCTTCGCTGAAGACCGGCCGGTCCACCAGGAAGCCGAGCGGCTCCAGCATGCCGGCAAGCGCAGCCTGGGCGCCGGCGTCGGCAGGCGTCACGGAAGGGCAGCGGATCAGTTCGGCCAGATTGGCGGCGGGGTCGGTGGGGCCGTTCATGGCGGCGATGGATAATCGAATGGGCTGGGCCTGTCACGATTTAATCCACGCCCGTCGAGCCAACTCGCGACGCATGGCGGGAGGAGGGCAAGTTCGTGGAACAAACATTCCTCCGCCGGCGTTAGGCGACCCGGATAATGTCACGTAATTATTGCGGAGGAAGGGGTGGCTCGCTTTTCCGCCATCGTCATCGCGTTGCTCGGCCTCGTCCTGCTGGGCGGCGGCATCTGGCTCATCGTCCTGGGCGGCTCCTGGTACTATCTCATCGTCGGCATAGGCTTTCTCGTTACGGCGTTCCTGCTTTGGCAGCATTCGCCTTCGGCGCTCTGGCTCTATGCGCTGGTCACTTTCGGCTCGCTGCTCTGGGCAATCTACGAGGCCGGTTTCGACTGGTGGCGGCTCGCCCCTCGCGGCGACGTGATCGCCATTATCGGCATATGGCTCCTGATGCCATGGGTCACGCGCGAACTGCGCAATCCCGAGCGTCCGCGGCACGCCTCGGCCTTCAGCTGGAACGGCCTGCCCCTGACGGCGGCGGTGCTCGCCAGCATCGTCGTCGCCGTCTACGCGATGGTGACGCCGACCAATGACCTTTCCGGATCGTTGCCCACGGCGGCGGCGGGTGAGGCGAAGCCGAATTCAACTGCTCCCGACGGCGATTGGCCGGTCTATGGCCGCACCAATGCCGGCCTGCGCTATTCGCCTTTGACGCAGATAACGCCCGAGAACGTGTCGAAGCTGAAAGTCGCCTGGACCTATCACACGGGCGACATACGCGGCGAGGGCGATCCCGTGGAGACGACCTACGAAGTGACGCCGCTCAAGATCGGCAACACGCTCTATCTGTGCACGCCGCACGACATCGCCATCGCGCTCGACGCCGATACCGGCAAGGAACGCTGGCGCTACGACCCCAAGGTCGGCAAGAACATGAACCGGCAGCACCAGACCTGCCGTGGCGTCACCTATGACGCGCCGGCCTCCGCCGCCGGCGCCGCCGCCTGCAAGACGCGCATCCTGCTGCCGACGTCGGATGCCAGGCTGATCGCGCTCGACGCCGAGACGGGCAAGGTCTGTGAGAATTTCGCCGACAAGGGCACGATCAACCTCCGGGCGAACATGCCGGACTTGACGCCCGGTTTCTACTATTCGACTTCGCCGGTATTGGTGGCGCGCGGCCTGATCATTGTCGGCGGCGCTGTCAACGACAACGTCTCCACCCATGAGCCGTCCGGCGTCATTCGCGCCTATGACGAATCGACCGGCAGGCTGGTCTGGAACTGGGACAGCGGCAATCCCGAAAATACCCAGCCGATCGCGCCGGGGCAGACCTACACGCATAATTCGCCGAACAGCTGGTCGATCCTCAGCGTCGATCCGGATCTCGGCCTCGTCTATGTGCCGATGGGCAATTCGCCGCCCGACCAGTTCGGCGGCAAGCGCAGCGCCAACGCCGAGAAATATTCCTCCTCGATCGTGGCGCTCGACATTTCTTCCGGACAGGTGCGCTGGGTCTTCCAGGCCGTTCACCACGATCTGTGGGACATGGACATGCCGGCGCAACCGGAGCTGCTCGACTGGCACGGGCCGGATGGCGTCGTGCCGGCGCTCCTGCAGCCAACCAAGCAGGGCGACATCTATCTGCTCGACCGCCGCACCGGAAAGCCGCTGCTGCCGGTGACCGAGAAACCGGCCCCGGACGACGCCGCCAAGGGCGACAAGGCGGCGCCGACGCAGCCCATCTCGACCATATCCTTCAACCCGGCGCGACTGACCGAGAGCGACATGTGGGGCGTCACCATGTTCGATCAGCTGGTGTGCCGCATCGAGTTCCGCTCGCTCAATTATGACGGCCGCTACACGCCGCCTTCGGAGAAAGGTTCGATCATTTATCCGGGCAATTTCGGCACGTTCAACTGGGGCGGCGTAGCGGTCGATCCCATGCGGCAGGTCGTGTTCGCCACGCCCGTCTATCTTGCCTTCACCTCGAAGCTCATTCCGCGCGCCAACGATACGACGAACTACGTCTCCGATGGCAAGCCGGGCCTCAACGAGAATTACGGAGCGCCCTATGCCGCCAAGATGGGTCCGTTCATGTCGCCGATCGGTCTGCCCTGCCAGGCGCCGCCATGGGGCTATGTCGCCGGCGTCGATCTGAGGACCGGCCAGACCGTCTACCAGCACAAGAACGGGACGGTCCGCGACCTCTCGCCGCTGCCGCTGCCTTTCAGGATGGGCGTGCCGGGCATCGGCGGCCC
>JBQCFH010000218.1:0-4702 GCA_051959385.1 Rhizobiaceae bacterium
ATCTCCTCCTGGGAGGCGGGGACGCTCGCGGATGAGGTCGCGCAAGCCAGGCATTCGAGGCGAAAGCCCCTGCCGGGGCTGGACGAGGCCGAGATGGTCGCGCTGAACTGGCTGGAGATGTCGGCAGCGAAATAGCGGAGCCCGCCCCGACATTGCGCCGATTTCCTCGACCCGCTAAGCGGGGCCATGATCGATGCCGCCCCTCTTACACGCCAGTTCTTCGACAGACCCGTCCTTGAAGTCGCGCCTGATTTGATCGGCGCGCGGCTTCTCTTCAAGGAAGTTGGCGGCATCATCGTCGAGGTCGAAGGCTATGACCGTGATGATCCGGCCTCTCATTCGTTCCGGGGCGAGACGCCGCGCAACCGCGTCATGTTCGGCGCGCCCGGCCACGCCTATGTCTACCGCTCCTACGGCATCCATTGGTGCCTCAATCTCGTCTGCCGGCCCGGAAGCGCCGTGCTTCTGCGCGCCATCGAACCGACCGACGGCCTCGACAGGATGCGCCAACGGCGCGGCGTCGAGGATGCGAAGGCGCTCTGCAGCGGGCCGGGCAAACTCTGCCAGGCGCTCGGGATCGACAAGTCGCATGACGGGCTCGCCCTCGACAGGTCGCCTTTCCTTCTCTGCGAGTCAGAAGGGAAAAAGACGTTAAGTATCGGCACGCGCATCGGCATCACCAAGGGGGTCGAGACGCCCTGGCGCTTCGGCCTGCAGGGTTCGCCTTTCCTGAGCAAGCCGTTCCGCGACGGGCCCTATCCTGTCGAGCGTTCCGCCCTGCGCGGCCCGCGGGCAATGTGACCCTGCTGCAACAAAAAGTTCATTTGCCATCAATGGGAAAGTTAGCGTTTTGTTTTTCGGGATCGGGCAGCTTATTGTGTCTTGCCGGTGCTCGGGGGCACATGCCGGAACGTCCGGTCAGTACGCGTTGAGGAAGAGGGTTGGGGAGAACAGGTCCGAAGCGCCGGCATAGCGGCCAGGCACTTCTGCTCGCCCTTGCCCTGGCGGCGGCGTGGACCCCCGCGCACGCGTTCAAGCTGTTCGGGATGAAGTTCTTCGAGCGTCCCAACCAGGAGCCGAAGAACGAAGAGACGGTCGGCGAGCCCGTCAACTATACGGTCGACTTCAATGTCTCCGAGGCGATCGGGCTCGACGGCAAGTCCGACACCAAGAACCTGACGAAGCTCCTCGAGGCCGCGTCCGGTCTGTGGAAGGACAGGAAAAAGCCGGCATCCGGGGTTTCCGGTCTGCTCGCCAAGGCGCGCAGCGATTACCGCCGGCTGCTCGATACGCTCTACGGTGAAGGCCGCTATGGCGGCACGATCAGCATCAAGGCGGACGGCAAGGAGGTCGACGGCCTACCGCCCGATGCCGATCTGTCGCAGCCGGTCAAGGTCAATATCTCGATCGATCCCGGGCCGCCCTTCGTCTTCGGCAGGACGGAGATCGTCAACGAGGCGCCGCCGCCCGCCAATCGGAAGGACAAGGTGCCTTTGCCCGAGGATGAGGGCTTCGTACCGGGCAAGCTTGCCCGCTCCGGCACGATCCTGAAGGCCGACCGGCTGGCGACGGAGGCCTGGCGCCAGCAGGGCTATCCGAAAGCGGAAGTCGCAAACCGGCGCGTCGTCGCCGCCCACCGCACAAGCACCGTCGACGCGACGATCGAAGTCGAGCCCGGCCGCAAGGCCTATTATGGCCCTGTTTCGGTCGAGGGGACGGAGCGAATGGATCCGGCCTTCGTCGCCTGGATGGCGGGACTGCCGCAGGGCCAGGAATTCGACCCGGACGATATCGACCGCGCCAACAAGCGCCTGATGCGGCTCGGCGTCTTCCGCTCGGCGCGCCTGGAGGAGGCGGCGACGATCGAGCCGGACGGCCTGTTGCCGATGAACCTAATCGTGCAGGAACAGCCGCTCCATCGTTTCGGCATAGGCGCCGATTATTCGACGCTGGACGGCGCCGGCTTCCAGACCTATTGGCTGCACCGCAACCTCTTCGGGCATGCCGAGAGCCTGCGGCTGGAGGCCAAGGTGGCGGGCTTCGGCAACACCGCCAATCCCGCCGATTTCACTTATCGCGCCGGCGTCACCTTCACCCGGCCCGGCGTCTTCACGCCGGATACGGACTTCGTCGCCTCGGTGATCGGCGACCGCGAGGTGCTCGACATCTATACGCGCACCTCGATCACCGGCCTCGTCGGCTTCAACCGCATCTTCTCCGACGAGCTTTCCGGAAAGCTTTTCCTCACCGGCGGCCCGTCGCGCTTCGACGACGATTTCGGCACGCGCGACTTCCTCGACGTCGGCGTTCTCGGCGGCCTCACCTATGACGCGCGCGACAATAAGGTCGATCCGACGAGCGGCTATTATCTCGACGGCTCCATCCAGCCCTTCTACGAGTTCAACTTCGGCAATCCCGCCGTCCGCATGGTCGCGGAGGGCCGCGCCTATTACGGCTTCGGCGAAGACAAGCGCATCGTGCTCGCCGGCAGACTGAAGGTGGGCTCGATCGTCGGTCCGCCGATCGCCGAGACCGCGCCCGACAAGCTTTTCCTCGCCGGCGGCGGCGGCTCGGTGCGCGGCTATGCCTACCGCAATATCGGCGTGACCCTGCCCGGCGGCATCGTCGCCGGCGGACGTTCGCTCATCGAGGCCTCGGCCGAGGTGCGCACGCACATCACCGATACGATCGGCCTGGTGGGCTTTATCGACGCCGGCTATGTCGGCGCCAATTCCTTACCCGATTTTTCGCAGAAATTCCGTGTCGGCGTCGGCGGCGGAGTGCGCTATTTTACCGGCCTGGGGCCGTTGCGCGCCGACGTCGCCTTCCCGCTCGACCGCCGGCCGGGCGATCCGACGGTCGCGTTCTACATCGGACTGGGACAAGCGTTTTGAGACGGTTGCTCGTTGCCATAGCCCTTATCCTCTACGCCCTTCCGGCGTTCGCGCAGGACAAGGCGGAGGCGGAGAAATCCTTTTTCCTGCAATATGTCGAGCAGAAGCTTTCCACCCCCAACCGCAAGATCAGCATCTCCAACATCAGCGGCGTGCTGTCCTCGAAGGCGACGATCGGCGAGATCACCATCGCCGACAGGAAAGGCATCTGGCTGAGGGTCGTCAACGCCTCGATCGACTGGAACCGCGCCGCGCTCCTGCTCGGCCGGCTCGACGTCAACAAGCTGTCGGCCGACGAGATCGACATGCTGCGCAAGCCGCTGCCCGACAAGGGCATGCCATCTCCGGAATCGAGCGGCTTCCAGCTTCCGCAGCTGCCCGTTTCGGTGAAGCTCACCGAGTTGAGCGTGGCAAGGATCAAGTTCGGGCCAGATGTGTTCGGCCTCCGTTCGGAACTCAAGCTCTCGGGCCGGCTGGAACTGGCCGACGGTTCGCTCGATACCGCGCTCGACATAAACCGGCTCGACGGGCCCGGCGGCGAGTTCAAGCTCGCCGCCAAATACGCCAACCAGACGAAGGTCCTCGATCTCGACCTCTCGCTGTCGGAGCCGGCCAATGGCGTGATCGCCAATCTTCTGAACATCGAGGGCAGGCCCCCCGTCGACATGACGCTGAAAGGCTCCGGCCCGCTCGACCGGCTCGATCTGGCGCTCACGCTCGATGCCGACAAGCAGCGCGTCCTGACTGGGACGACGAACATTCGCCGGCGCGACGAAGGCTATGGTTTCTCGGCGAGGCTCGGCGGCCCGATCGCCAGGCTCGTGCCGCCGCAGTTCCGCAGCTTCTTCGGGGCCGATACGAACCTCGTCACCGAGGGCATCGTCAAGGATGCCGGCGGGGTCCGGATCGACCGGCTGAACCTCGCCAGCAATGCGCTGAAGCTCGACGGCAGTCTCGAGACGGGCACGGATGGCTTCCTGCGCAAGCTGAAGCTCAACGCCTCGATCGGCGACCCCGCGGGGGGCACCGTCCTGCTGCCCGTGCCCGGCGGCAAGACAACGGTCCGCGGCGCACGGCTCGCCGTCAATTTCGGCGACGATCCCGACGACAAATGGACCGGCTCGCTCGATATCGCCGGCCTGACCACGCCGAGCTTCGCCGCCGAGACCGTCGGCCTCGATATGGGCGGCGTCGCCGAAAATATGGACCAGCCGGGCTCGCGCCACATCTCCTTCTCCACCAAGGGCAAGGCGACCGGCATCACCTCGAACCGGCCGGATGTCGCCAAGGCGCTCGGCCGCGAGATCGCCCTCGACATCGAGGGCGATTGGCGGGCCGGCACGCCGGAGAAACTATCACCGGCCCTTCTTTCCGGCAACGGGCTGAGCCTCGCGATGGCCGGCGACATCGCCGAATACATCTTCAACGGCACGATCGACCTCAATGCGTCAAGCATCGCCCCCTTCTCCGGCCTTGCGAACCGGCAGCTTTCCGGTTCGCTGGAGCTCGGCGCCAAGGGACAGTTGAAGCCGCTCTCCGGCGGCGTCGATCTCGTCCGCGACGGACAGGCCACGGACCACACCCACGATAGTCCCTCCATCGACAGCCTGCTCGGCGGCGTCACTTCCATTACGGGGCGCGTCGCCCGCAACGAGACGGGCCTGACGGCCGACAAGCTCAAGGTGGAGAATCAGCAGCTTTCCTTCGCCGCCGACGGCAAGTTCGCCACCGGCGAGGCGGATTTCGGTTTCGACTTCGCGCTGGCCGACCTGGCGCTTGCCTCGAAGCAGGCGAGCGGCAGACTGACC
>JBQCFH010000219.1:0-7640 GCA_051959385.1 Rhizobiaceae bacterium
TCGCCGAAGCGCACCTCGCCCGGCTTGGAGCGGTCGCACTGGATGTCGACTTCCAGGCTCGGTTCCGTGAACGGGAAATAGCTCGGCCGGAAGCGCATGCCGACGGAAGGCACTTCGAAGAAGGCCTTGCAGAACTCCTCCAGCACCCATTTCATGTTCGCCACCGTCGCGGTCTTGTCGACGACCAATCCCTCGAGCTGATGGAACATCGGCGAATGGGTCGCGTCGGAATCCTGCCGGTAGGTCTTGCCGGGAATGACGATGCGGATCGGCGGCTTCTGCGCTTCCATCGTCCTTATCTGCACGGGGGAGGTGTGCGTGCGCAAAAGCTTGCGCTCGCCTTTCTCGTCCAGGTTGAAGAAGAAGGTGTCGTGCATTTCCCTTGCCGGATGGCCCTCGGGGAAATTGAGCGCGGTGAAATTGTAGTAGTCCGTCTCGATATCGGGCCCTTCGGCGATGGAGAAGCCGAGATCGCCGAAGATCGCAGCGATCTCGTCGATGACCTGGCTGATCGGGTGGATGCGGCCGCGCTCAGCCGGCGACTGCCGGACCGGAAGGGTGACATCGACCTTCTCCGCCGCAAGGCGCCGGGCCACCGCGACATCGCGCAATTCGGCGCGGCGGGCGGCGAGCGCCTCCGTCACCTCGTTTTTCAGCCCGTTGATCGCCGGGCCCCGGACCTGCCGCTGTTCCGGCGACATCGAGCCAAGCGTCTTCAGAAGTTCCGAGATCGAGCCCTTCTTGCCGAGCGCGGCGACGCGGATCGTCTCCAGCGCCGGTTCATCGGCGGCTCGACGGATCTCGTCGAGGATCGAACGGGAAAGCGTTTCGAGGTCGGACATGATGTGCTCGTTCATCTGGATATGGTCAGGAACGCCAGCGCAGCGTCTGCGGCTTGAGAGGGTTGGCAAAGGGCCGGCCTTCGGTCTCGGCCTCCTGCCATTCGGATTTGATGCGCGCCCACCAGCGCGCCTGCGTGTCGGCGTCGTTGATGAGCATCAGCTTGGGCGCGTTCAGGAGGCCTTCGCGCTGCTGTACGACCACCCGTCTGTCCTGATCCAGGAAGACGTTCATCAAATAGCGCACGAGCGGCCCAAGCGGCTTCACCCAGCCCAGGGTGGCGTAGAAGATCTGATAGACCTCCGTCTTCTCGTCGGTGATCGGCGTCATCGCGGTCAGCCCGACGACGGTGTGGCGGTCGCCCTTGATGTGCTCGATCCGGTAGCCCGGCAGCCGGTACGCGATCTCCGTCGAGACGTCCTTGCCGAGGAGCTTGTAGACGAGATTCTGCGGCGGCAGCTTGTGGCGCACCATGCGCCAGCCATAGTCGGACGGTTCGAAGGATTTCTCCTTGGGGCGCAGTTTCGTCGCCCCCCGCTTGAACCACCAGGAGGTATGGACATAGGCCGCATGCGTCGGGTCCATCAGGCCGAAGGCGGCATGGTCGACGGAACAATCGAATTCCTGGCTGATGAGCGCGGCAGGCACGGCCGCGTCCGGGATGTCGGGCAGGAAGGAGGTGTCGGGCATCGGTCCTTCCGCCGGCGCCTCGCCCTTCGCCGCGAAATAGACCCAGACCAGCCCATAGCGCTCCTCGCAGGGAAAGGCGCCGCAGCGGATCTTCGACAGGTCGAGTTTCTGCCCTTCGCGCAGGCTCGGAATCTCGACGCAGCCGCCGTCCGGTCCGAAGCGCCAGCCATGATAGCAGCAGCGCACGCTGTCGCCCTCGACCCTGCCGTAGCGCAGCGGAATCCCGCGATGCGCGCAGACGTCCCTCAGCGCGAAGACCTTGCCGTCCTCGCCGCGCACGATCAGCACTGGCTCGCCCAGCATTGTGCGGGCGAGCGACTTGCCGCGCTTCAGGGCGGCCGAGGGAGCGGCGATATACCAGCAGCCGCGCAGAAGCTCGGCCTTCAACGCCAGCATCCCGACCCTTGCTCTTTCGCTGCTGTCAATCGTCACGTTGCGGACCGATCGGCGGTGAGACCCAAAGAAAAACCCGCGCCAGCCCCTGCCAGCGCGGGTTTCCCAAATCACAAATTCAAAAGCTTGGGAAGCGCGGTGGCCTTAGGCTACGGCGCTTTCAAAAGCGTTCGGCGTGGTGTCTTTCAGATATTCGAGCGACGCCTTCGACTTGGCGACCAGCGCGGCGAAGGCCTGCGGCTCGTGGATAGCCATGTCGGAGAGCACCTTGCGGTCGATCTCGATGCCGGCCTTGTTCAAGCCATCGATGAAACGGCCATAGGTCAGCCCATGCTCGCGCACCGCCGCGTTGATGCGCTGGATCCACAGCGCGCGGAAATTGCGCTTGCGGTTCTTGCGGTCGCGATAGGCGTATTGAAGCGACTTCTCCACCGCCTGCTTGGCGATGCGGATGGTGTTCTTGCGGCGGCCGTAGAATCCCTTGGCGGCCTTCAGAACCTTCTTGTGCTTGGCGTGGGCGGTTACGCCCCTCTTGACGCGTGCCATGTCATGATCTCCTTAAAACGTTCGTCCCTCGGCTGGACGGATTGCCTGCTCGCAATTCGAATGGAAAACCGGTCTGGCTTTCCTGAACTGCTCAGAGCCCGCCGCCATAAGGCATGAAATTCCTGATGACCTTCTTGGCATCCGGTTCGGCGAGAACCATGGTGCCGCGGGCATCGCGGATAAACTTGTTCGAACGCTTGATCATGCCGTGGCGCTTGCCCATGGCCTGCGCCTTGATCTTGCCGGTAGCCGTTATCTTGAACCGCTTCTTGGCGGCCGACTTGGTCTTCATCTTGGGCATTTTGCTTTCCTTTTTGATGAGCCTCGGCAGTGAGGCGAATTCGCTTCGGGCCGACCGGGGCCCGAAAAGCATTGAGAACCGCCACGGCATGCCCCGCCGGGCGGCTCCAGAACGGCGGCCTTATAGCGGCGCGCTCGCAAAAGCGCAACGGCAATGATTCACGTGAAAAGCGCCTCGTTCAGGGCAAACGCAGCAGGATCGGCAGGACGTGCTCGAGCTGCAGGTGCTCGACGAAGCCGAAAACCGGCATCGCGGCGAAGAATACCAGGCCGTCGAAGAAGGTCGTGTAGAGCGTTTTCGGCGCGACGGTGATGGTCGGCGAGTCCCGGTAAAGTGAAAGCTTCGGCAACATGCGCGGTACGCGGGCGCAATAGGCATCGAACGCCTCGCCGAATTTGCCCCGCAGGTGCCTCTCCTCGCGCAGCGCAACCACATAGAAAGCCAGAACGGTCACTACGCCGAATATGAGCGCGACGAGGGCACTGCCGGTCTGCGCGCCCGCCCCGGTCGCCCCGATCGCCGAAAAAACGTAAAGGGGGTTGCGAACGATCGAATAGGGACCGGTCGCGACGATCTCCGCGGATTTGCGCCCGCCGATATAGAGCGTGCACCAGAGCCTGCCGATGATGGCGATGCCGATCAGGCTGACGCCGAACGCTTCCACGAATTCGTGGAACTCGCTTTGCTCGGGATAGGAACTGACGAAGAGCAGGGCGCAGAAGGCGACCAGCAGCATCAGGAACAGCACGACGCGGCGCGCATGCTGAAAACCGGAAAGCGATTTGGCGGAAGCAGTCGCCATGCGAAAATCCTTGTATCCCCCGGACGCTACCGGCAGACCCACTGTTCGCTCCCCAAAAGCAGCGGATTTGAGGCGGTCCGGCGCCATTCGGCCGGCGCCGCCCCGCATCATCGCTCCTTCAGCGCGGCGAAAGAACCATCATCATCTGCCGGCCTTCGAGCTTGGGCTCGGCCTCGACCTTGGCGATCGGCTCGACCTCCTCGCGGACCCGGTTGAGCAGTTGCATGCCGAGCTCCAGATGCGCCATCTCGCGGCCGCGGAAGCGCAAGGTCAGCTTGACCTTGTCGCCTTCATCGAAAAACCGGCGCACCGCCTTCATCTTCACCTCATAGTCATGGGTGTCGATGTTCGGACGCATCTTGATCTCCTTGATCTCGATGGTCTTCTGGCGCTTGCGGGCCTCGGCGGCTTTCTTCTGGCTCTGGTATTTGAGCTTGCCGAGATCGGTGATCTTGGCAACGGGCGGTTCGGAATTGGGTGCTATCTCGACAAGGTCGAGACCGGCCTCTTCGGCCATCTGAAGGGCATCGTTGATGGAGACAACCCCCCGGTTCTGTCCCTCCGCGTCGATGAGCTGAACTCTCGGGACTCTGATATCCCTGTTGGAACGCGGGCCTTCCTTGACAGGTGCTGTCGATTTGAACGGTCGGCGAATGGTCGTGATCTCCTTGAACTGTTGGCGCTCGGGTTGTAGCCGCAGGGCACAATTGGCCTATGTCGGTACGGCATGAATTCTGTCAATAGCACAGCCGGGCGAAAGAATCACGCCGCGCGCCAAATCCGGCCGTCGATTGCAGGGGAGCGAGCATGGTAGCCAGCGAACCGATGCGAATGGAAGTCGCGGGCGCCTCGATCGCCGTCCGCCACCGCG
Organism: Rhizobiaceae bacterium; assembly: GCA_051959385.1. Lineage (GTDB taxonomy): Bacteria > Pseudomonadota > Alphaproteobacteria > Rhizobiales > Rhizobiaceae > Mesorhizobium_L. The sequence continues at coordinate 4,444 of JBQCFH010000219.1, forward strand.
ACGGCAAACAGCCGGGCCTGGTCTGGCTTGGCGGCTACAAGTCCGACATGATCGGCGCCAAGGCCGAACATCTCGACGCCTGGGCCGAAAGATCGGGCCACGAATTCACCCGGCACGACTATTCGGGCCACGGCGAAAGCGGCGGCCGTTTCGAGGACGGCACGATCTCGCGCTGGCTTGCCGAAAGCCTCGCGGTCTTCCACGCCTTCACAAGAGGCCGGCAGATTCTCGTCGGCTCGTCCATGGGCGGCTGGATCGCATTGAGAATGATCCAGGAATTGCGCCGGACAGGCGACGGCGACCGCATCGCCGGGCTCGTCCTTATCGCGCCGGCGCCGGACTTCACGATGGAGCTCATCGAGCCGCAGCTGACGAAGAAGCTGCGCAAGGACCTAGACCAAAAGGGTTACATCGAGGAGCGTTCGGAATACTCTCCCGAGCCGAACATCTACACGCGTGCCCTGTTCGAGGACGGACGAAAGAACAGGGTCCTCGAGGGCATCATCGAAACGCACTGCCCGATCCATGTGCTACAGGGCATGGCGGATCCCGATGTGCCCTACAGCCATGCGCTGAAGCTGCTCGACCACCTCCCTGCCGACGACGTGACGCTTTCGCTGGTGCGCGATGGCGACCACCGCCTGTCGCGGCCGCAGGATCTCGACATGCTGGTGCGGACCATCGAGGGCATGGTCGAGCAGATCGGCTGAGCGTTCCGCCGCCGGGCGTCGTACCGATTTTCGGTTGTCTTTCCAAACCCTTGTCCGGTTTTCGGACATGTCGTCTTGAAAGGCCATTTCGCCGTAACCATTTCGATTTCAAGGCAGCCGTCGGTGGCTGCCCCGCAACCGAAGGAACGGGAGATATGAACGCAACCGCAATGATCCGCCCCGCCTGGACGCCGGCGACCATCGCGCTGATGATCATCGGCTTCATGGTGTTCTGGCCGCTGGGCCTGGCGATGCTCGCCTACATCATCTGGGGCGATCGGCTCGACGGGTTCAGACGCGATGCGGGTCGCGCCCGCGACCGCGTCTTCGGCGGCTGCCGCGGCCGCTATGCACGGCACGCCGGATTTGCCCGGACCGGCAACGTCGCCTTCGACGAGTGGCGCGAGAAGGAACTGGAGCGCCTCGCCGAGGAGCGCCGCAAGCTCGACGAGATGCGGGACGAATTCGACGACTATGCGCGCGAGCTTCGCCGCGCCAAGGACCAGGAAGAGTTCGACCGCTTCATGGCCGAGCGCGAGCGCAAGGCGCGCGACCGCCAGGCGCCGGACGCTTCCGGTACGGAGCCCGGCACGGCCTAAGCGATAGGCCGATTGTAAACAGAGCGGCGTCGGGTTTGCCCGGCGCCGTTTTCGATTCCGCCTCTGCGAAAGCCCGAGAATCACCTATCTTTCCGCCGATGTTCGGCCTCTCGAGAAAATCTCCGCCGCCACGCGCAGCGCCGCTCCAGCGCATGCACGAGGTCGCCGGCCGCAACCTGCCGCTCCGGATCGTCGAGAACGACCGCGCCAAGCGGCTGACCTTGCGCATCGATGCCGGCGGACAGGGTCTGCGCGTGACCGTGCCGCCGGGCATGCGCATGACGGAGATCGACCGCTTTCTCGACCGGCACCGCGGCTGGCTGGAAGCGCGGCTGGCGAAGATTCCCGACCGGCCGACGATTCGGCCGGGCGTCAAGATCCCGGTCCGCGGTGTACCGCATCTGATCGTGCACGATCTCTCGCGCGGTACAGTGGAGACCGCGATGGGGGATGACGGCCCGCTTCTGATCGTCCACGGCGACCGGCGGTTCCTTGCCCGCCGCATCGCCGACTACCTGAAGCGCGAGGCCAAGCGCGACATCGAGGCTCTGGTCGACAAGCACACGGCAAAGGCTTCCCGACGGGCGAAATCCATCCGCTTCAAGGATACGACGAGCCGCTGGGGCTCATGCTCGGCCGAGGGCAATCTGTCCTTTTCCTGGCGCATCATGATGGCTCCGCCGGCGGTCATTGACTACCTCGTGGCGCACGAGGTCGCGCATCTCAAGGAGATGAACCACGGGCCGAAATTCTGGAAGCTCTGCCGGGAATTGTGCCCTGACACCGACCGCTGCCGCGCCTGGCTGAAGCGGAACGGCAACGCGCTTCAGGCGATCGGGTTCGGGTGATCAGCTTTCCACGTATTTGTGCAGGATGGAATTGATCAGCGTCTGATAGGGCATGCCTTCTTCGGCGGCCCGCGCCTTGAGACGGGCAAGATCACGTTCGGGAACAGAAATCGAGATTCTTTGACGACGCCCATCGAGCACGCCTTGCGCCGCCTTCTGCCAAAAGGCACGGCGCTCAGCAATATTGCCGACCGACCGCCATTCGCCACGCTCGGTGGATTCGATCAGGTCTTTCTCTTCATCCGATAGGGTGCCGAATTCTTCACTGGCATATCAGCCTCCGAGAAGATGCTAGCCAGAGGCGGCTCGATCTTCAAGGATCGCAGAAGCCTCTCCGCGCGTCATTCCGGTTTGCGGGCAGCGCGAAGCGACCGCTCGCAAAACCGGGGCCCATTCCGTGACGGCGCGGAAATACGCCCGCGTACTGGAATGTTCGCAAAGATGGAAGATAACCTTAGAGGTCACGGAATGGGTACCGGTCTTCCGCCCTGCGCGTCGCGTGGGGCGGAAACCGGCATGACGCGCGGAGAGGCCGCACCGAAAAGAGACCGCAAATCAGCCATCCCTCGACTCTTCCCCGCAGAAATGCCATCTGCTGTGCCATGGACATCAAGATTTGCGGCCTCAGGACGGAAGAGGCGCTGGCGGCGGCGCTCGCCGGCGGGGCCAGCCATGTCGGCTTCATCTTCTTCCCGAAGAGCCCGCGCAACATAGAGCCGGCCGAGGCCGGTCGGCTGCGCCGGCTCGCCGCCGGCAAGGCGCAGGCGGTCGCGGTCACCGTCGATGCGGACGATGCGACGCTCGACGCGATCGTGACGGCGGTCGCGCCCGACATGCTGCAGCTTCATGGCGCGGAGAGCCGGACGCGCGTTGCCGCCGTCAAGACGCGCTACGGCCTGCCGGTCATGAAGGCGGTGCCTGTCCGAGACAAGGCTGATCTCGACCGCGTCGCGGATTATCTCGGCGTCGCCGACCGCCTGCTCTTCGACGCCAAGCCGCCGAAAGGCGCCGTGCTGCCGGGCGGCACCGGCGAGGCGTTC
>JBQCFH010000220.1:0-9337 GCA_051959385.1 Rhizobiaceae bacterium
GGCGATATCTTCGCCGAGCAGGATCGTCCCGCTGTCGTCCGCAAGAAACCTGTTGATTGTGGTGCGACCCATTTGCCGTTTCATACCGGGAGCCGGGGGCTGGCTCCTGCGCCAGATTCACGCCACCCCCGGCCTGTCGGCCGGACCCTCCCGGTCGAAGGGAGGGAGGGCGCCAGTCTCTCCGCCCTCCTCCCCCTCGACGGGGGAAGTGCCGTCGAAGGCGGCGGAGGGGGTGATTTCAACTTGCACGAACAATCGATCATAAAGGTTGTCATCATTCCGCGGCCGTGCGGAAGCTTTCGGGCACGAGCGGGAAGCGGCAGCTGACGGTCGTCCCGCGGCCCGGGCGGGACTCGATTTCAACCGTGCCGTGGTGGAGCTCGACGAAGCTCTTGACGATGGAGAGGCCGAGCCCCGCCCCGCGCCTGCGCCCGCCGTTCGGACGCGGCTCGAAGCGGCGGAAGACGCTGTCGATGACCTCCGGCGCGATGCCGGGTCCGTCGTCATGCACCGAGAAGACGACCGCGTTACCCGCCTTGCGACAGGAGAGCTCGATGGTGCTTTTCTCCGGGGCGTAGTTGGCGGCATTGGCGAGCAGGTTGAACAGTATCTGCCGGACGCGGCTGCCGTCGGCGTGGAAGCTCGCGGGCGCTCCGCCGACGTCGATGCTGAGATCGATCCCATGTTCGCGCAATCGTTCGCGGATGAGTTCCGCCGCGTCCGCGACGACCTGGCGGACGGGAACTTCCGTAATGTCGAGTTCCATGATGCCCGCATCCACCGTCGCCAGATCGAGGATGTCGTTGACGATCGTAAGCAGGACCGATGAAGAGGACGAGATGTGGTCGACATAGTCCCGCTGCCGAGGGTTCAGCGGCCCGGTGGAGCCCTGCGCAAGCAGTTCGGTGAAGCCGATGATGTTGGTCAGCGGCGAGCGCAATTCGTAGTTCACGTGCTGGACGAAATCGTTCTTCAGCTGGTCCGCCTTCTGCAGCGCTTCGTTCTTTTCCTTCAACGCACGCTCGACATTCACCGTGTCGGTGACATCGACGAAAGTCATCATGACCTGCCCGTTGGGCAGATGGATCACGGCATAGCTCAGGATCGTGCCGTTCAGCAACTCGGCCTGGCCGTGCCGGTCGCGCCTTTCATCGAAGCCCGTCGTCAGCGCGACGAAATCGCCCCAGGGACTCGCCTCCGCCATGCTGTCGCAGCGGGTGCGAATCTCGGAGATGTGCGTCTTTTGCGTGACGAAATCGTCCGGCAGGCCCCAGAGCCGCGCGAATGCCGGGTTGGAAAGCCGCACCCTGCCGTCCGGACCGAAAACGGCGACGCCCTCCGCGAGGTTGTCGAGCGTCTCGCCCTGCACGCGGATCGCCGTGTTGTAACGGCTCTCGAGATCAATGCGCTCGGTAAGGTTCTCGAATATCCAGGTGACGCCGCCCTTCGGCTGCGGATTGGCGACGACGCGGATGGTGCGGCCATCGGGCAGGTGCCACCAGTGCTCGGACGATTCCACCGAACGATAGGCGCCGAGGATCGTCTCCTTCCAGCGCCGCCATTCCGGCTGCTCCGCAAGCTTGCCTTCGGCGCGCAGCCGGTCGAGCAGAAAGGCGTTGTCGGGGGCGCTGTTCAGGAACGCGGCGTCGAGCCCCCACAGCTTCTGGAAGGCCTGATTGAAGAAGCGCAGCTTCTCCTGCGCATCGAAAATGGCGACGGCCGTCGTAAGCTGGTCGAGCGTATCGGAATGGCTGCGCAAGGTGTGCTCGTATTCGGCGCGCACGGCTTCTATCTCGCTGCGGTCGGCGGCGAGCCCCGCCATGCCATCCTTCCCTGCATATTCGGTCACGGCGAAAAGCCTACGGTCGCCCCGGACCACCGCCGAGAGCGTCTGCGAGAAGACGGGCTGCGTCAGATGGCCAAGATGCATTGCGTCACGCGCCTGCGTTCCCAGCATCTCGCGGCCTTCGCGAACGGCGGCAGCGGCGTCCGGCGCCTCGACAGCCTCGGCGTAGGCCCGGTTGACCCATTTCAGCTTGCCGTCTTCGGCGCGCAGCCAGATCGGCGTCGGCAGGGCCGCGGCCAATCCCATGAAGATCTCGTGATCGGCCAGCAATTGCTGGTGCTCCAGCTTCAGCCGGGCATGCTCCGCCTGCGACTGCGACAGCGAGACGAAGCGGACGATGGCCTGGATGCCGGGCCGCCGGCCATGAACTTCGAGCAGGGCACCGTTCTGCGTCTCGACGACGAGGTCGAACGGGACCGACCCGTCGCGCAGCCCGGCAATGGCATTCTCCAGCCTTGTCGCCGAACGGGGGGCAAGCCAGCGGCCGAAGGCGAGGAACGCGCTGCGTTCCTCGGGCGCGCCCGAACCTACGGGCAGCGCGCCGATCAGATCCGGCTTCTTCGCGGCGGCGGTCCAGACGACGATGCGCTGGTCCTTCAGGTTGAGCAGCGCCTCGCTCCGTTGCAACGAGGCGTTCAGTTCCGCGATCTTGCCGCGCAGGGCGAGGTTGTCGCGGGCGACGCGCGCCCGCTCGCGGATGAGCCATATCGCCGAGAGGAAGGCCGAGCCCATGATCCCCGCGACGACGGCGAACTGGATGACATCGACCGTATTCGTGGGAATGACGTTCGAGAGCACGGAAACCCCGCCCGGCGATTGCGCAAAGGCATCGCCGGCCGTCGCTGCAAGAATGGAAAATATCGCCGCGCCGGCGGGCTTGCCATAAAAGGGACGAAACGACGGCCAGCCGGACGAGGCCGCCGCCCCGGAATCGCTCCAGCCGCCGTCGCCGGCCTTTCCCGCCTCCGGCGGGCATTCCCCTGGCATGCCTTGTTCCTCTCCGCCGCCTGATTCCAAGACCGCCCGCGCACGCGCGCCCATTCCCCGACAAGGGCGCATCGCGAATCAGTCGAGAATAGCCCCGAGGCGAATCGTCGTGAAGAAGGGCCGGCGACAAAAATGGCCCCGGGCGAAATGTCAATCGCCCGGGGCCAATATGTAGTATATTTCTGTTATTGAATCAGTATCTGTAGTGTTCCGGCTTGAACGGCCCCTTGGGCGTGACGCCGATATAGGCCGCCTGTTCGGCCGAAAGCTCGGAGAGGTGCGCGCCGAGCTTGCCAAGATGCAGCCGCGCGACCTTCTCGTCCAGATGCTTCGGCAGGACGTAGACTTCCTTCTTGTAGTTTCCGGCCTTGGTCCAAAGCTCGATCTGGGCGAGCACCTGATTGGTGAAGGAGGCGGACATGACGAAGCTCGGATGGCCGGTCGCATTGCCGAGATTGAGCAGGCGCCCCTCGGACAAGAGGATCATGCGCTTGCCGTCCGGGAATTCGATCATGTCGACCTGCGGCTTGACGTTGGTCCATTTCAGGTTGCGCAACGCGGCAACCTGGATCTCGTTGTCGAAGTGGCCGATGTTGCCGACGATGACCATGTCCTTCATCGCACGCATGTGGTCGAGGGTGACCACGTCGCGGTTGCCGGTGGCGCTGACGACGATGTCGGCGGTCGGCGCGGCCTCTTCCAGCGTGACCACCTCGAACCCGTCCATCGCCGCCTGCAGCGCGCAGATCGGATCGACCTCCGTCACCTTGACGCGGGCGCCGGCGCCGCGCAGCGACGCCGCCGAACCCTTGCCGACATCGCCATAGCCGCAGACGACGGCCACCTTGCCCGCCATCATCACGTCGGTGGCGCGGCGGATGCCGTCCACGAGCGACTCCCGGCAGCCATACTTGTTGTCGAACTTGGATTTGGTGACGCTGTCGTTGACGTTGATGGCGGGGAAGGCGAGAAGGCCGCGCTTCTGGAGCTGGTAGAGACGGTTGACGCCCGTGGTCGTCTCCTCGGTGACCCCGCGTATGGAATCGCGCGTCTTCGTGAAGAAGCCCGGCGTTTCGGCCATGCGCTTTTTGATCTGGGCGAAGAATATCTCTTCTTCCTCGCTGCCGGGCTTCGACAGGACGTCCTCACCCGCCTCGGCGCGCGAGCCGACGAGGATGTACATGGTGGCGTCGCCGCCGTCGTCGAGGATCATGTTCGTCGAATGACCGCCCTCCCACTGGAAGATGCGGTCGGTGTAGGACCAGTATTCCTCCAGCGTCTCGCCCTTGACGGCGAAAACCGGCGTGCCGCTCTCGGCGATGGCGGCCGCGGCATGGTCCTGGGTCGAGAAGATATTGCAGGAGGCCCAGCGCACGTCGGCGCCGAGCGCCTTCAGCGTCTCGATCAGCACGGCGGTCTGGATCGTCATGTGCAGCGAGCCGGAGATGCGCGCTCCCTTCAGCGGCTTGGCTGCGCCGAATTCCTCGCGGCAGGCCATCAGGCCCGGCATTTCGGTCTCGGCGATCTCGATCTCCTTGCGGCCCCAATCGGCGAGGGCGATGTCCTTGACGACATATTCGTTGGCGCGCGCCATGGTGAGTTCTCCTATCCGCTGACGGGGAAAGCCCCGCCGAAAATGGCAGGGCATGAGCGATTGGAGGCCTGCCTATCAGATCGGCCGGTTGGCGACAATACATATAAGGAAATCTTTATCTCTGCATATCGCAGAGGCGGACGCTAGATTTCCTCGCCGAAGCGGCTTTCGATCAGCTCCGCCAGCGCGTCCATGACGGCGGCGGCGTCGCGCCCCGTCGCGGTGACGCGGATGCGGCAGCCCGGGCTGGCGGCGAGCATCATCAGCCCCATGATGGAAGTGCCGCCGACCTTGTTGCCGTCCTTTTCCACCGTCACGTCGGCGTTGTAGCCGCTGACCAATTGGACGAATTTGGCGGAGGCGCGCGCGTGCAGGCCGCGCTGGTTGACGATCGAGAATTCGCGGGCGATCGCGCCGTCCTTCAGATCGCCTGACCGTTCCGTCATTTTCCGCTCAGGAATTTGCTGGCGACATTGATGTATTTGCGGCCGGCCGCCTGCGCCTCCTCCAGCGCGGTCGCCATGTCGTTGTTGACGCGAATGCTGGAAAGCTTGATCAGCATCGGCAGGTTGACGCCGGCGATCACCTCGACGCGGCCCGAATCCATGACCGAGATGGCGAGGTTGGAAGGCGTTCCGCCGAACATGTCGGTCAGGATGATGACGCCGGAGCCGGTGTCGCAGCGCTTCACCGCGTCGACGATGTCCTGACGGCGCTGCTCCATGTCGTCCTCGGCGCCGATTGAGACAGTGTCGAAATGCTGCTGGGCGCCGACGACATGCTCGACGGCATTGCGGAACTCATCGGCCAAACGGCCGTGCGTGACGAGCACGATACCGATCATGCAGTGCTGGCTCCCGGCATGCCCCATTCACGGGTGCTTATATAGGTCCGTTACCCGTCGGCGGTCGCGCGGGCCAAACGGCAAGTGCGCAATCTTGTCAATGCGCCCCCTGTTTACAAGCCCCAATCTTGAATGGTCCTGACCATTTTGCCGCAGTTCCGCAGCCGCGCGGGCGCCGCAAACCAGGATTCCCGCCCGGTTGCCGTGTTGACGTTACGGCATCACTCCCGCTCGAGCGAGTTGAGGATAACCAGCGCCGGCCCGGCGATTTCGTTCTCCGGGAGGACGAGAAACGGCACCTCGCAACCCGCGACTGTCACCGTTTCCCGCTCGGGATAGCGCGGGGCGGAGCCGCGCTCCACGAGGTCGACGACGAGGTCCACGACCATGCTCGGCTCGAACGCTGTCCGGGCCGGGCCCATCCCGCGATATTCCGCCAGCCCCGCAATGGATTCGGGCGCGCGGCAGACGAGGCGGCCGCTCCGCGCCTCGAGCAGCACCTGGTCGTCGGAGACGAGCCTGGCGAACCGGCCCTTGGCGCGGCACATCTCCCCCAGGGCGAGCGCGAGCGTGGTCTTGCCGGCGCCGGCGCGGCCGCGGATCAGCACGCCCCGGTCACCGAGGACGACCCCGGTAGCGTGATGGTTCATGGGCGCGTTATGCCGGCAGCGTCATGACGAAGCGGGCGCCGCGAATATCGCCCGGCTTGGTGCCGACGATGTTCTCCGCATCGAGCGTGCCGCCATGCGCCTCCATGATCTGCCGGCTGATCGACAGGCCGAGGCCGGAATTCTGGCCGAAAGCCTCGTTGGCGGGACGGTCGGTATAGAAGCGCTCGAAGATACGGTCGATGCGCTCGGCGCGGATACCCGGCCCGTTATCCTCGACGGTGACGATCGCATGGCGCGCGGTGCGCGCCAGCGTCACGACGATCCGGCCGCCCTCCTCCGGCACGAAGGAGCGGGCGTTCTCGATCAGGTTGGTGACGACCTGGCCCAGCCTCAGATCGTGCCCCTGGACGACGAAGTCCTTTTCGCCATGGGGCAGTTTTGCGACGTTGAATTCCACCGTCACCTGCCGGCGGTTCTTGCGCACCTCGCGCGCCGCCATCACCAGATCGCCGATCAGCTTCTTCAGATCGACGCGGCCCGAATATTCGCGGGCGAGTTCCGCATCGAGGCGCGAGGCGTCGGAAATGTCGGTGATCAGCCGGTCGAGGCGGCGCACGTCGTGCTGGATCACGTCCAGAAGCCGCTTGCGCGATTCCTCGGATTTGGCGATCGGCAGCGTCTCCACCGCGCTGCGCAAGGAGGTCAGCGGGTTCTTCAATTCGTGGCTGACGTCGGCTGCGAAGCTTTCGATCGCCTCGATGCGCGCGTAGAGCGCGTTGGTCATGTCGCGCAAGGCGACCGACAGATTGCCGATTTCGTCCTGGCGGGAGGAGAAGTCCGGTATCTCCTCGCGGCTTTTCACGCCGCGCCTGACGCGCACGGCCGCGGCGGAAAGCCGGCGCAGCGGATTGGCGATGGTGGAGGCCAAAAGCAGCGACAGGATCGCGGTGACCAGCGCCGCCACGCCGAAGACGCGGAAGATGGCGCGGCGCTCGGAAGTCACGATCTTGTCGATATCGCCGCCCTGGGTGGAGAGCATCAGCACGCCGAGCACCGCCCGGAAGCGCTGGATCGGCACCGCGACGGAGACGATCAGGTCGCCCTTCTCGCTCACCCTGACCACGGTGGCGGGGCTGCCGGTCAGCGCGGTCATCACCTCGGGATAGGCCGAGCCGTTGCCGCCCGGCTGCTCGTGATAGACCGGCAGGTCGCGCCGACGGAAGAGGCTGATGATGCTCTTCTCGATGCGCTCGAAGAGGCCGGGCTCCTCCTCCTCGATCGGCGGCAGGTCGTAGCGCAGGATCTGCCCCTTGGAATAGAGCCGCTGCGAATCGAGCAGGAGATTGGCGTCGCGGTCATAGATGCGCGCGCGGGTGCGCGTCGGCGAGATCAGGCGCCTCAGAAGCGGCGCGACGATCTCGGGATTGATCGGGAAATCGAGATTGTCGAGCTGGTCGGAACCGGGCTCGATGCTCTGGCCGGCCTGCAGTTCCAAAAGCTTTTCCGGGTCGATGCGGATCGCATCGGTTTCGACGGTGGCGGAGGAGGCGATGGCGCCGGCGATGATCTCGCCCTGGGTCATCAGGCTCTCCTCGCGGGCGTCGATCAGGCCGTCGCGGAACTGGTTCAGGTAGAGGATGCCGACGACAAGCACGACGAGCGCCGCCATGTTGAGGAACAGGATGCGGCGCGTCAGGCTGGAAAAGAGATAATGGCCGAGGACCCAGTTCAGCCGCTTGCGCAGGCGGGCGAACAGGCCCGTCGCCTTCTTCCTTTTCGACGCGGCCTTCCTGGTCAGCGCAATGTCGCCGGTTTCTGCCACCATGGCCGGACTTTAGAACAAAGGGCGCGATATGGGAACGCGGACGCCCGTCTGCGGACATCCGGTCGCAAGGCCGCGGCCCGGCAAGGCAATGGCGCGCGCCCCGCTCACGCCTCGCGGAAGCGATAGCCGACGCCGTAGAGCGTCTCGATCATGTCGAAATCGTTGTCGACGACCTTAAACTTCTTGCGCAGGCGCTTGATGTGGCTGTCGATGGTGCGGTCGTCGACATAGACCTGCTCGTCATAGGCCGAATCCATCAGCGCATCGCGGCTCTTCACCACGCCCGGACGCTGGGCGAGCGAATGGAGGATGAGGAACTCGGTGACGGTGAGGGTCACCGGGCTGCCTTTCCAGGTGCAGGTGTGGCGCTCCTGATCCATGACGAGCTGTCCGCGCTCGAGCGAACGGCTCTGCATATTGGGCGACTTCGCCGCCGCCTCGCGCGCGCTGGCGCGCCTCAAAACGGCGCGGACGCGCTCGACCAGCAGGCGCTGCGAGAACGGCTTCCGGATGAAGTCGTCGGCGCCCATCTTCAGCCCGAACAGTTCATCGATCTCGTCGTCCTTGGAGGTCAGGAAGATGACCGGCAGGTCGGTCTTCTGGCGCAGGCGGCGCAACAGCTCCATGCCGTCCATGCGCGGCATCTTGATGTCGAGAATGGCGAGGTTGGGCGGGCGGGCGGACAGTCCCTCCAGCGCGGATGCGCCGTCCGTGTAGGTTTCGACGCGATATCCCTCCGATTCCAGCGCAATAGACACGGATGTCAGGATATTGCGGTCGTCGTCGACCAGCGCAATCGTGGACATGTCGAGCGGCTCCCTCATCTGCGGACGTCCCTTCCTTCAGCCGAAGCCAGCCTTTGAGGGACAAATTAGGTACAAAATGTGGCGCGTCGACTGCATATGCCACGACCGCATGCGGATGCGAACCCCCGGCACCGCCCGACGGGACAATCCGACGCGGCCTGGACGGCAAGCAATCGCACATCGGATATAAACGATTTAAATAAGGATCAAAATCTTTAAATCGATTAAATGTTTGATATTGTTGGCCTTTTCTGTTCCTGCCCTACCTGCTATATTGATGCGACCTAAGTAGCTTCGGCGGGCAGGCCTTTTTACCAACCCTTTTCAAACGGTGAGGAAGTGGAAGAGTTCGGCGAAAGAAATCCAGCCCGCGGTCTCGATCAGATCGGCTTCGGCGGGGCAAAGGCGGCATACTACAATCTGACGGAGGCGGCGCTTTACGAGGAGGCCTTGCAGCGCAAGGAGGCGCGGTTGAGCGCGCATGGCGCGCTGGTGGCGGCCACCGGCCAGCACACCGGGCGCTCCGCCAGGGACAAATATATCGTGCGCGATGCGAACACGGATGCGCATGTCTGGTGGGACAACAACCGGCCGATGTCGCCGGAGCATTTCGAGACCTTGCTCGCCGACTTCAAGGCGCATGCGGCCGGCAGGGAACTGTTCGTCCAGGACCTCGTCGGCGGCGCCGACGAGACGCATCGGCTTGCCGTGCGCGTCGTCAACGAACTCGCCTGGCATTCGCTCTTCATCCGCAACCTCCTGATCCGGCCGGAGCGCAGCGCGCTCGCCACGTTCGAGCCGGAGATGACGATCATCGACCTGCC
>JBQCFH010000221.1:0-11552 GCA_051959385.1 Rhizobiaceae bacterium
TCGGCGTCCTGCGGGGTCTGGACGAGCGCGATCCCCCCGCATGCCTTGATCGCCGCGAGCCCGGAAGCGCCATCGTTGAGCTTGCCGCTGAGGATGACGCCGATGGCGCGCGGGCCGCCCGACAGCGCCACGGAGCGGAACAGCGGATCGATGGCCGGGCGCACCAGATTTTCGCGCGGGCCCTTGCCCAGCCTGATCCTGCCGTCGAGGAGGAGCAGGTGCCGGTCGGGAGGCGCGAGGTAGACATGGCCGGGCTGAACGAGGTCGCCGTCCTCGGCATGCGAGACCGGCAGCGCCGTCGCGGCGCCGGCCACCGTGGCGAATATCCCGGTGCTGGTGGCCGGGACGTGCAGGACGATCGCGACTGCCGCGGGCAGGTCAGGGGGCAAGGCACGAAGGATGTCCTTCAGCGGCTGCATCGCTCCAGCCGAGCCGCCGATTACCACCCGATCGCGATTTGACATAAGGCACCTCGTACGCTCAACGGCGTTCGAGCGTTGTCGTTCCCGACAATCGGTCCGTTCCAGGGCGCCCGGTGATGTCATCTACGGAGAACGGAACGTCGGCCGGCCCGGTCGGAGCAGCCGGGCGCGGTCGTGACGACGCGGCCGATCCCTTCCTCGCGACGGCCTGCGGGCGGAACCGTGCGTCTATTTGCCGGGAGTTCCCCGACCCGCCGTCGCGCCGCCTTTCAGGGGCTCCGATTCTTCCAGCATCCTGTCGGCCTCGGCCTGAAGCCGGTCGAGGCATTCGACCAGGAGCTTGGCCGAGCCCTCGGGGAGGCAGGCCAGCAGCCTTTCCTGCCGCCAAAGCGAGACGGCGAGGACGGCCTCGTGTTTCCTCCGCCCCTCTTCCGTCAGCGTCAGCAGGGTGCGACGTCCGTCGCGCTTGTCCGGCGAACCGGAGACATAGCCCCTCCGCCTGAGGCTCTCGGCCGAGAGGCCCACCCATCCCTTGTCCGTCGCCAGCGTGCGGCTGATCTCGCGCGCCGTGACCGGCTCGGATGAGGCGATGATCGACATGACGCGCCATTCCGGAAGCGTCAGCCCGAACTCCTCGCGATAGCGGCGGCTGGCGTAGAGGCCGAGCGTGTTCGACAGCCTCAGCACGCGGGACGTCAGGAAATCGATGACGGAATCGGGCTTCTTCATGCGTCGGATTTAGCAGTTGACGCATTCGCCGATCAAGCCATATGGTAGTGATCACATCTATTTTGAACGGGAGGAACGATGCTGACGAGGCTGAACGACGGAAAGTCCGATCGGTGACGGCGCCGACGGATCTGGCCGAGCGCCATCCGCTCGCATGGAGCAAGGGCAGCAGAGATGTCCCCGGCTAAACCTGCCATGGCGATGGAAGCAACAAGAGAGGCGGCGCGCGGACGGATGGAAGAAGACGCAGCAGGGCGGACCGCGCCGAATGCGGGAGCCGCGATCTCCGGGCCGGAGATCCGCGTAAGCGGCGTGGCGCTCCGCTACGAGACGCGCAACGGCCCCGTGCAGGCGCTTGCCGATTGCAGCCTTGCCGTTTCGGGCGGCTCATTCGCCTGTCTCGTCGGCCCGTCCGGATGCGGCAAGAGCACGCTGCTCGACATCGTCGCCGGCCTGGCGCCGCTGCAGGAAGGCAGGATCGAGATCGACAGGCGGCCGGACGAGCAGCCGGCGAGGCTCGCCGTCGTGTTCCAGAAACCGGCGCTCTTCCCGTGGAAGACGGTGCTCGGCAATGTTCTCTTCGGGCTGGACGCCCAGGGCATCCCCGCCGCCGAGGCGCGCGAGCGGGCCCGCCGGTTCATCGCGCTCGTCGGGCTGGGCGGTTTTGAAAAGGCCTATCCGCACGAACTGTCGGGCGGCATGGCGCAGCGCGTCGGCATCGCCAGGGCGCTGGCGCTCGAGCCGGACGTGCTTCTCATGGACGAGCCGTTCGCGGCGGTCGACGCCCAGACGCGGGCGCTCCTGCAGGAGGAACTGCGCCGCATCACCGCCCATTCCGGCATGACGGTGCTCTTCGTGACGCATGACGTGTCGGAGGCCGTCTATCTCGGCGACACCGTCTTCGTGATGAGCGGGCGGCCGGGCCGCATCCTGCGCACCATTTCGCCTGACGCCGAGCAGCGCGACCGCTCGAGCGGCGCGTTCGCGCGCCTCACCTCCGAGATTTTCGACCTTCTGGCGCATTCGGCGCCCGCAAATGCAAGACCTGGAGCACGTGAATGAAACTGCCGCTTGAGGGCATACGCGTCCTCGACCTCTCTTCCATCATCGCCGCGCCGGTGGCGGCGACGACGCTGGGAGATTTCGGCGCGGAAGTCGTCAAGGTGGAGGATCCCGCCGAGGGCGACTTCATGCGCCGCAGCGCCTCCGTTCCCGGCGGCCGCTCGCTGCAATGGGTGCAGGACGCGCGCAACAAGGCTTCGATCACGCTCGACCTCCGCAAGCCCGAGGCGCGCGACATCGTTCACCGCCTGCTGCCGCATTTCGATGTGCTGATCACGAATTTCCGGCCGCCGACCCTGCGCAAATGGGGATTCGATCCCGACACGATCCGCAGCCGCTATCCCCGGCTTATCGCGCTCTACGTCACCGGATACGGCCTGACCGGCCCCTATGCCGACCGCGGCGCCTTCGATCGCGTCGCCAGCGCCTTTTCCGGCCTGACCTATGTCAGCGGCGATCCGGACCGTCCGCCCGTGCGCACCGGCTATGCGGTGATCGACTATATGGGCGCCTATGCCGGCGCGTTCGGCGTGGTGACGGCGCTCTACAACCGCGATCATCGCGGCGGCTCCGGGCAGATCATCGACCTGGCCCTCTACGAACCGGGCTTCCGCGCCTCGGAGGACGCGATGCTCGTCTATTCCGCCACCGGCAAGGTCCGCGAGCGCATGGGAAACAACAATCCGAAGGTGGTGCCGGCGGCCGATTACGACACGGCGGACGGCAAGCGGATATCGATCCATGCCGGCACGGAGACGCTTCTGAGGCGGCTTGCAAGGGTGATCGGTCGTCCCGGCCTGGCCGACGAGCCGGCCTTCCGCGACTTCGCCTCGCGCGTCGCCAACCAGGACGAGCTCTACGCGATCATCTCCGAATGGGTCGGCCGCACGACGCTCGCCGACGCCATGGAGGCGCTCGTCGCCGCCGACATCCCCGCATCGCCGCTGATGAGCGTAGCCGACATCGCAGCCGATCCGCATTTCCGCGAACGCGGCACGCTGATCGACGTGGAGGACGAGGAATATGGCCGCCTCACCATGGCAGCGCCGATTCCCCGCATGAGCGAAACGCCGGGCAGCATCCGCTCGCTCGGCCCCGCTCTCGGGTCCGCCAACGAGGCCGTGCTCGGCGGCATGCTCGGCATGGAGAAGGCCGAGATCGAGGCGCTGCGCAAAGCGGGCGTGATCTGATCGGAAGCAACGGGAATATCAGGGAAGGAGACTAAAAATGAAGACCAGCTTTGTCATGGCCGCGCTGGCGGCGATCGCGGCCGCATCGGTCATGACGCCGGCCCACGCCGGTTCAACCGCCGATCCCGCTAAATTGAGCACGCACAAGCTCAGCATCGGCATGTTTCCCGCCTTGCGGCCGCTCGCGCTGGTCAGGGCCGAACATTGGCTTGAGGATGCCGGCTACGAGGTGGAATGGCACGAATTCGTCAAGGGCATCCCGCCCGAATCCGCGGCGATGGCCGCCGGCGCCATCGATTTCGGCGAAGCGGATACGTCGGGCATAGAGCAGGTCGCGGCGCGCAGCCCCGGTGTCATGTGGTACATCGCCGACGGCGCGTCGAACTATGTCGCGCTGGTGGCGCGGAAGGGAAGCGGCATCAAGTCGGTCGCCGACCTGAAGGGCCGCAAGGTCGGCGGCGTCACGCCGAACACGGCGCCGACGGCGGTGCTGCAGATGGCGCTCAAGAAGGCGAACCTGACGCTGAAGGACGTGGAGGGCTTCAACACCACCGGCCCGACCGAGCCGGCCGCGCTCGAACGCGGCGCGCTCGACGCCGCCATCTCCTATGTGCCCTATACGTCGGAGACGCTGACCGCCGGCACCAGCATCCTGATCACCACGGCCTCCGACGTCTACGGCAAGACCTGGCCGGGCGGCGGCGTCATCGTGCGGCCGGAGTTCGCCAAGGCGCATCCCGATGTCGTCGTCGACGTCCTGCGCTTCGTGAAGCGCGCCGAGACGCTGCTGCGCGAAAAGCCCGACGAGGCCTACAAGGCGCTCGCCAAAGGCGCCAAGACCAGCCTCGAAAACGTCACCTACAGCTACAAGAACAAGCTGGTGGCGCCGACCGACATCCTTCCCGACAAGGATGCGCTGAAGGAACAGGCGGCCGTCCTCCAGCAATACGGGGCGATCAAGGTTCCGGATGTCTCGGCCTTCATCGACGAACTCGTGCATCCCGAATTCGCCGCCAAGGCGGTCGGCAAGTGAAAAACGTAAGCAGGCCGGGCCTGCTGCCGTATCGCCTGGCCGCCCTCCTCTTCATCTTCGGCGGCTGGGTGCTGCTTGCATGGCTGTTCTATTCGCCGCGGCTGGAACTGGTGCCGACGCCCTGGCGGGTGGCGGCGCGGCTGGTGGAACTGGCCCGCACGGAACTCCTTGCTGACACGCTGGCGAGCCTCTGGGAGGCACTCGGCGGCTGGGTCATCGGATCGGCGCTCGGCATCGCGATTGGCGTCCTGATCGGCAGCGCGGCGCCGGCCCGCCTGCTGCTTCGGCCCGTCATCGACTTCCTCCGCTTCATATCGCCGCTCGCCTGGGTGCCGCTGGCGATCCTGTGGTTCGGCATCGGCTACTGGAGCAAGGCGAGCATCATCGTCCTGATCAGCCTCTTCACCGTCGTGGTGAATACGGCGCAGGGCGTCTCCTCGACCGATGCGGAACTCCTGAAAGCCGGCAGGTCGCTGCATCTGAAGCTGCGGCAGCGCATCGAGGTGGCGTTGATGTCGGCCATGCCCGACATCCTTGTCGGCCTGCGCTACGCGCTCGGCGCGGCGTGGGGCGGCGTGGTCATTGCGGAGCTGGTCGCCGGCGATGTCGGGATAGGCGCGCTCGAAAGCTATGGCGGGCAGGCCTTCGACGTGGCGCAGATCATGGTAGGCATGCTGGTGCTGGCGCTCCTCGGCTATGCGGCCAACTGGTGCTTCGTGCGCGCGGAGCGGGCGCTGTTCCCGTGGATCGTCGCCAACCGGAAGGCATGAAATGAACCGTATCGCACGCTATCTTCCCTCTCCCGGAGGCACGGCAAGCGCCCTTCTCGGCTTCTTCATCCTCCTCGCCGTATGGTGGGGGGCGACGGCGATCTTCGGCACGCGGCCGGTCATCCTGCCGTCGCCCCCGGCGGTCTGGCGTTCGCTTGTGGAGATGGCGTCGTCCGGATCGCTCAGCGTCGACGTCACCACGAGCCTGGCCGAGCTCTTCTGGGGTTTCCTGGTCGGCACGGCGCTCGGTCTCGCGACGGGCTTCGCCCTCGCCCGCTCGGCGGCGCTCGCGGCATTCCTCGACCCGATCGTGGAGAGCTTTCGCTTCATCATCCCCTTCTCCATGGTGCCGCTCCTGGTCGTCTGGTTCGGCGTCTCCATCACAGGCAAGGTCTTCGTCGTCGCCTATGCCTGCTATTTCGTGGTCGCCATCAACACGGCCGCGGCCGTGAAGGGCGTCGATCCCCTGATGCTGAAGGCGGCGAGGATGCTGGGCTACGCCGGCCCAAGGCTGATGCTGCGCGTCATCCTGCCGGCGGCGCTGCCGCGCATCCTGACCGGCCTCCAGGTGGCGCTCGCCTATGCCTGGGTCTCGGTGATCGCCGCCGAATATATCGGCGCGCAGGCCGGTCTCGGCTACATGATCACCAACGCGCAGTCCGGGCTGGAGACCGACAAGGTGATCGCGGGCATGGTCGTCATCGGCGCGGTCGGGCTGGTCCTCAGCCAGGCCGTCGCCCTTTTGCGGCGCGCCACCGTTCCCTATCAATCCTCGTCGGGATGGTAGCTTTCTTCGGCAAGGCGCAAGGGCCGCGTCTTGAAAGTGTTAAGGAACTCTGCCTATCTTTAGGGCGTTCCCGGATGAATCGGGAACGCCCGTTGTTCTTGTTCGAAAGGAAAGACGCTGAGAACAGCATTATCGAAGAAGGCTGACCTCATGCCTTCGCCGGCCGGAATGGTCGAATACGACGATCCTTCCATGGCCCTCAAGATAGTCCTTGCCAGTCTGGAAGACTCCAAGGCCGAAAACATCGTCTCCATCGATATCCAGGGAAAATCCAGCCTCGGCGACTATATGGTCGTCGCGTCGGGCCGGTCGCACCGTCACGTGGCGGCGGTGGCCGACAATCTCCTGAAGGCGCTGAAGGATGTCGGGACGCGCGCGCGCGTCGAAGGCTTGAACAGCGCCGACTGGGTGCTGATCGACGCCGGCGACATCATCGTGCACGTCTTCCGGCCGGAAGTCCGGGAGTTTTACGGCATCGAGAAGATGTGGCAGGCGCCGGATCTCGAGGACGAGACGGTCCACTGACCCGATCTGAAGGTCGGGACCGATGCATGTGAGCATCTACGCGGTCGGCCGCATGAAAGCCGGCCCGGAGAGAGAGCTGGCGTCCCGCTTCCTCGATCGCTTCGCCAAGGCCGGCCCGTCGGTCGGGCTGGATCTTGCGGGCGTGAGCGAAATCCCCGAAAGCCGGGCCTCTTCGGCCGACGAACGCCGCCGTGAGGAAGGCGAGAAGCTTTTGGCGCGCCGCGACGGCGCCACCGCCATTATCCTGCTCGACGAGCGCGGCCGTAATCTCGGCTCGGAAGAATTCGCCCGCGCCTTGGCCGGTTATGCCGAAAGCGGGCGCAAGAACCTGATCCTCGCCATCGGCGGCCCGGACGGCCATGACCCCGCCCTGCGGGAAGAGGCCGACCTCGTCCTCTCCTTCGGAAAACTCACCTGGCCGCATCAGCTCGTGCGCGTCATGCTCGCCGAGCAGCTCTACCGCGCCGCGACGATCCTTTCCGGCCATCCGTACCATCGAGGGTAGCTTGCGTCCTTCCGGACGCAGCTGCTGTCCCTCATCCGTCTCCTGAGTGAAATCGAAGGGCGGCACCTTCTTCCCGTGCGCGGCAGCGCAATATGGAGTTTGTGCGGCTTATTACCCCCACCCCTACCCCTCCCCACAAGGGGGAGGGAGACGCCGGCATCGCTTCCCCACCTAAGATCGTCGAAATTTGCGCCATAGGACGCCGGGGCAAAAATCCCCCTCCCCCTTGTGGGGAGGGGTTAGGGGTGGGGGTATTCCATATGCGATCACCCTGCCGCACGCGAAGAGAAGGGACAAGCGCTATGATCGAGCAATTTCTCTACGCCGCCCGCCCCGCAACCCGCCCGGCAAGGGCTTCCATCCGCTCGGCGAGCCCCGTCAGCGCGCCGGTCAGCGCCGCGTCGTTCTTGTCGGCCTTGGTCAGCGCATCGTCACGCGTCTTGCGCAATGTGCCGATCTCGGCCTCCATGCCCTTGACGCGCTTCTGCAGCTCGACGAATTCGTCCATGACCATGATGCCGGCCATCACGGTCAGCCGCTGGTCGCCGATTTCGCCGAAGGAATCCTTCAGATGGCCGACATAGCGGTCGAAGCGCTCGGCGAGGTCGATCAGATGCTCCTCCTGCCCCTCGTCGCAGGCCATGCGGTAGGTCTTGCCGTCGATCGTCACCGTAACTTGGGCCACAGCGGTCTTCCTATCTGTCGAGGACGGCGCGGATCGTCTCCATCGCCGTGACCAGCCTGCGCGACACCTCGCGGTTGGCGTTCTCCAGCCGCTCGGCGCGCGCTTCCGAATTGTCGAGCTCCTGCGCCAGCTTGGCGCGATCCGCGTTCATGCGCTGAACCTCGGCCTCGATTTCCGTGGCGTCCACCTGTTCCTCGAGGCGCGCGGCGACCGCCGCTTCCAGCGTCTCGATTGCCTTTCCCAGCCGCCCGATCGCCTCCCGCAGCGTCGTTTCCCCTGTCATCGTTTCGTTCCAAGCCCCGCCCGGCAGCGAATCGTGCGCGTTGCGAACGCGTTATGGCGGAAAGATTAGGCGGCGGATGAATGCCGCGTCAATAAAGCCGCAGGCCTATCCCCCGGATTTGGCGCGGCGTCCGCGCCGCACGGTCCGGCGTCGGGTTGCCGGCCCGGCGAAAGGCCCCATTTTATTGACTTGGCCAAGCCACCTGCTATGTGTCGCCCAGCCTTTCCGGGGCCGAGGCCCAGGCAGCGCACGTTCAGCCGCATCACCAACCAGCGGGCACCCTCATGATCTCACGCGAACAACACGATCGGATGGCCAATGCGATCCGCTTCCTGTCCATGGATGCCGTCGAAAGGCGAATTCCGGCCATCCGGGGCTGCCGATGGGCTGCGCGGACCTGGCGACGGTGCTCTTCACGCGCTTCCTGAAATTCGATCCGAAGCACCCGCACTGGGCCGACCGCGACCGCTTCATCCTGTCGGCCGGGCACGGCTCGATGCTGCTCTATTCGCTCCTCTACCTCACCGGCTACGAGGACATGACCATCGAGCAGATCAAGAACTTCCGCCAGCTCGGCTCGAAGACGGCGGGCCATCCCGAATACGGCCATGCCACCGGCATCGAGACGACGACCGGGCCGCTCGGCCAGGGCGTCGCCAATTCGGTCGGCTTCGCGCTTGGCGAGCGCATCATGAACGCGGCCTTCGGCGACGACCTCGTCGATCACTACACCTATGTGCTCGCCGGCGACGGCTGCCTGATGGAGGGCATCAGCCAAGAGGCGATCGCGCTCGCCGGCCACCTGAAGCTGAACAAGCTCATCCTCTTCTGGGACAACAACAATATCTCGATCGACGGTCCCGTCTCGCTCGCCGACAACACCGACCAGGTGGCGCGCTTCCAGGCCTCCGGCTGGAACGCCAGCCATGTCGATGGCTTCGACCCCGAGGCGATCGCCTACGCCATCGAGGCCGCGCACCATTCGCAGAAGCCGACGATGATCGCCTGCAAGACGACCATCGGCTTCGGCGCGCCGACCAAGGCCGGCACCGCCAAGGCGCACGGTTCGCCGCTCGGCGCCGAGGAGATCGCCGGCGCGCGCAAGTTCTTCGGCTGGGATTCGCCGCCCTTCGAGATTCCCGCCGATATCCTTGACGCCTGGCGGGAAGCGGGCAAGCGCTCCGTCGGCGCGCGCGAGGCATGGGAGAAGCGGCTGGCGGGCCACAGCAAGAAAGGCGAGTTCGAGCGCCGCATGCAGGGCAAGCTGCCTTCCGGCCTCGACAAGGCGATCGTCGACTACAAGAAGAAGCTCGTCGCCGACAAGCCCAAGGTGGCTACGCGCAAGTCGTCCGAGATGGCGCTGGAGGTCATCAACGGCATCGTGCCGGAGACGATCGGCGGCTCCGCCGACCTGACCGGCTCCAACAACACCAAGACGAGCCAGACCAAGAACATCACGGCCGACGATTACGGGGAGCGCTACATCCACTACGGCATCCGCGAGCATGCGATGGTAGCGGCCATGAACGGCCTTTCGCTCCATGGCGGCATCATCCCCTATGGCGGCACGTTCCTCTGCTTCTCCGACTATTGCCGGCCGGCGATCCGCCTTTCGGCGCTGATGGGCATCCGCAACATCTTCGTCATGACGCACGACTCGATCGGGCTCGGCGAGGATGGACCGACGCACCAGCCGGTCGAGCATCTGGCGGCGCTGCGCGCCATCCCGCACCATGTCGTCTATCGCCCCGCGGACGCGGTCGAGACGGCCGAGTGCTGGCAGCTTGCGCTTGAATCGGCGAGGAATTCCTCGACGCTCGCGCTCTCGAGGCAGAACCTGCCGGCGGTGAGGACCGAGCATACGGACGAGAACCTCTGCGCGCGAGGCGCCTACGAGCTGGCGCCGGCGAGCGGCAAGGCCGAGGTGACGATCTTCGCTTCGGGCTCGGAGGTCGAGATCGCGCTCGCCGCGCGCGAGAAGCTCGAGCAGAACGGCCGCAAGGCGCGCGTCGTCTCCGTGCCGTCCTTCGAACTGTTCTTCCAGCAGGACGCGGCCTATCGCGCCAAAACGATCGGCGACGCGCCGGTCCGCATCGCGGTCGAGGCGGCGGTGCGCCAGGGCTGGGACGAGTTCATCGGCACGGACGGGCTCTTCGTCGGCATGAGCGGCTTCGGCGCCAGCGGCAAGATCGACGACCTCTATCCGCATTTCGGCATCACCGCGGATCATGTGGTGAAAGCCGCCGAGGGCGCGCTCGCCGGGAAGGGCTGATCCGGCTCCGCGCCGGGTCCTCCGGCGCCTTTGTCTTTTTTGTCTTTCAGGAGAATGACCGATGACCGTCAGAGTAGCCATCAACGGATTTGGCCGTATCGGCCGCAACGTGCTTCGCGCCATCGTCGAATCGGGACGCAACGATATCGAGGTGGTGGCGCTGAATGACCTCGGACCGGTCGAGACCAACGCCCACCTGATCCGTTACGACAGCGTGCATGGCCGCTTTCCCGGCGAGGTCAAGGTCAAGGGCGACACGATCGATGTCGGCCGCGGCCCGATGAAGGTGCATGCGGTGCGCAATCCGGCCGAGCTTCCGTGGAAGGCTGAGGGCGTCGATATCGCGCTCGAATGCACCGGCCTCTTCACCTCGAAGGAGAAGGCTTCGGCCCACCTCGAGGCCGGCGCCAAGCGCGTGCTCGTCTCCGCGCCCGCCGACGGCGCCGACCTGACCGTCGTCTACGGCGTCAACCACGACAAGATCACCAGCGAGCACAAGGTGATCTCCAACGCATCCTGCACCACCAACTGCCTGGCGCCGGTCGCCAAGGTGCTGAACGACACGTTCGGCATCGACAAGGGCTTCATGACCACCGTCCATTCCTATACCGGCGACCAGCCGACGCTGGACACCATGCACAAGGATCTCTACCGCGCCCGCGCCGCCGCCATGTCGATGATCCCGACCTCCACCGGCGCCGCCAAGGCGGTCGGGCTGGTGCTGCCGGAACTGAAGGGCAAGCTCGACGGCGTCTCGATCCGCGTGCCGACGCCGAACGTCTCGGTCATCGACTTCAAATTCGTCTCCAAGAGGAACGTCACGGTGGAGGAAGTCAACGAGGCGCTGGTGGCCGCCGCGTCCAAGGGGCCGCTCAAAGGCATTCTCGCCTACACGAATGACAAGCTCGTCTCGGTGGACCTCAACCACAGCCCGGCTTCGTCCACCTTCGCGCTCGACCAGACCAAGGTGATCGAGGGCAACCTCGTGCGCGTCATGTCGTGGTACGACAATGAATGGGGCTTCTCTAACCGTATGGCCGACACGGCCGTCGCCTTCGGCAAGACGATTTGAGGGATCGGCTCCTCACCCTTGGCTCAGCCGGGGAATGTTGCCTACCCCCTCTCCGCCTCGCTATCGCTCGGCACCTCTCCCCCAGAAGGGGGAGAGGACGGGCGCCAACCTCCCCGCCCGGCCACACCACCACCAAGGGGGGGAGAGGTGCCGCGCGCTAGCGAGGCGGAGAGGGGGTAGGCAACATTCCCCGGCTGAGCCAAGGGTGAGGAGCCGA
>JBQCFH010000222.1:0-10331 GCA_051959385.1 Rhizobiaceae bacterium
CGGAGCCGGCCAATGGCGTGATCGCCAATCTTCTGAATATCGAGGGCAGGCCGCCGGTCGACATGACGCTGAAAGGCTCCGGCCCGCTCGACCGGCTCGACCTGGCGCTGACACTCGATGCCGACAAGCAGCGCGTCCTGACAGGAACGACGAACATCCGCCGGCGCGACGATGGATACGGTTTCTCGGCGAAGCTCGGCGGCCCGATCGCCAGGCTCGTGCCGCCGCAGTTCCGCAGCTTCTTCGGCGCCGATACGAACCTCGTCACCGAGGGCGTCGTCAAGGATGCCGGCGGAGTCAGGGTCGACCGGCTGAACCTCGCCAGCAATACGCTGAAGCTCGACGGTAGCCTCGAGACGGGCACGGACGGCTTCCTGCGCAAGCTGAAGCTCAACGCCTCGATCGCCGACCCCGCGGGCGGCACCGTCCTGCTGCCCGTGCCCGGCGGCAAGACAACGGTCCGCGGCGCACGGCTCGCCGTCGATTTCGGCGACGATCCCGACGACAAATGGACCGGCTCGCTCGATATCGCCGGTCTGACCACGCCGAGCTTCGCCGCCGAGACCGTCGGGCTCGACATGGGCGGCGTCGCCAAGAATATGGACCAGCCCGGCTCGCGCCACATCTCCTTCTCCACCAAGGGCAAGGCGACCGGCATCACCTCGAACCGGCCGGATGTCGCCAAGGCGCTCGGCCGCGAGATCGCCCTCGACATCGAGGGCGATTGGCGGGCCGGCACGCCGGTGAAACTTTCAAAGGCCCTTCTTTCCGGCAACGGGCTGAGCCTCGCGATGGCCGGCGACATCGCCGAATACATCTTCAACGGCACGATCGACCTCAACGCGTCGAGCATCGCCCCCTTCTCCGGCCTCGCGAACCGCCAGCTTTCCGGCTCGCTGAAGCTCGGCGCCAAGGGGCAGCTGAAGCCGCTCTCCGGCGGCTTCGATCTCGTCCTCGACGGACAGGCCACGGACCTCACCATCGATAGTCCCTCCATCGACAGCCTCCTCGGCGGCGTCACTTCCATTACGGGCCGCGTCGCCCGCGACGAGACGGGCCTGACGGCCGACAAGCTCAAGGTGGAGAACCAGCAGCTTTCCTTCGCCGCCGACGGCAAGTTCGCCACCGGCGAGGCGGATTTCGGTTTCGACTTCGCGCTGGCCGACCTGGCGCTTGCCTCGAAGCAGGCGAGCGGCAGACTGACCGCTTCCGGTCGCGCCAAGGGCGCCAACGGGCGCATCGCGCTGGCATTCGATGCAAAGGTGCCGGCGGGCACGCTTGCCGGAAAGAAACTCGCGGACGCCGCCGTCAAGGTGGACGGTATCCTGCAGGACAGCGGCTTTTCCGGAACGATCGAGGGGAACGCTGAACTCGACCGGACACCTGTCTCCCTCCATTCCGATATCGCCGTTGCCGAGGGCGCGAAACGGCTGACGAACCTGACCTTCTCCGCCGGCGCGACGCAGCTTGCCGGCGACATCGCGCAGAGCGCAGCCGGCCTCTTCGACGGCAGGCTGTCGCTCGCCTCGACCGATATCTCGACCGCCGCCGCGCTTCTCCTGCAGAAGGCAAGCGGCGCCGCCCGGGCGGACATCAAGCTCTCCAACGCCGATGGGAAGCAGGCGGCCGATATCTCCGCCAAGCTCGACGGCGTCACTATCGGCGACAACCATATCGGCCAGGCCGAACTGAAGGCGACCGTCGCCGACCTGTTCGGCGTTCCCGCCATCGACGGCAGCGCCAAGGCGCGCGATCTGACGCTGGCCAAGATCGATGTCGCGACGCTCGACGCGGAGGCCAGCCGCAACGGCGAGGCCACGCGATTCTCCGCCACGGCGGCACTGAAGAACGGCACCGATGCCGCACTCGCCGGGTCGCTCGCGCCCGAGAAGGGCGGCTACCGGCTGAACCTGTCGAAGACGGACCTCAAGCAGGGCCAGCTTTCCGTCAGTCTGGCCCAGCCGGCGAGCATTCTCGTCCAGGGGCAGAATTTCACCATAGACAGCCTGTCGCTCGATGCGGGCGGCGGCCGCGTAGACGCCAAAGGGAAAGTGGCCGACACGCTCGACCTCGCGGTCACGATAGAGGCGCTGCCGCTGGCCATCGCCAATGCGGTGCGCCCCGATCTCCAGGCGGGAGGCACGATCGATGGCAATGCAGACATCTCCGGCAGCCGCGCCGATCCGAACGTTACGTTCTCGTTGCAGGGCAAGGACCTGACAGCGGCGGTGCTCAAGCAGGCGGGGCTCTCCACCCTGTCCGTCGAGGCCCAAGGCAGCTCCAGCGGCCAGGTGCTGCAGCTCGACGCCAAGGCCACGAGCCCGGAGGGGCTGCGCGCGACGGCCAGAGGCAGCGTACCGCTCGGCAATGACGGCCGGATAGCCATGAAGGTCGATATCGCCGCCTTTCCGCTTGCCGCGCTGAACGGCATCGCTAAGGGCCAGGAGCTCGGCGGCAAGCTGTCCGGCTCGGCCACGATCGGCGGCACGCTTACCGATCCCACCGCCGAGTTCACCATCGACGGGAACCAGATCTCCGCCGCTCCGCTGCGGAATGCCGGGGTGCCCTGGCTCGATGTGAAGGCAGCCGGACGATACGAGGGAAAGGCGGTGACGCTCAGTTCCGCCACGGCCAATTCGCCGCAGGGCCTGTCGATCTCGGCGAGCGGCCGCGTGCCCCTGTCGGGCTCCGGCCTTGGCCTGACGGTCACCGGCAAGGCGCCGCTATCGCTGGCGAACCGGCTGCTGGCCGAGCGCGGCGCCCAGGCCTCCGGCACGCTGGCGCTGAACGCCAAGGTCTCGGGCAGCCTGCGCAAGCCGCTCGTCAACGGCAGCTTTTCCACCTCCGGAGCGCAATTCATCGATCCGGAGACGAACCTCCGGCTCGGCGACATCGCGGTCAACGGTTCGATCGCCGGCGAGACGCTGACGCTCCGCTCTGTGACGGCATCGCTCGGCAAGGGCGGCAAGCTGACCATGACCGGCACGATTTCGACCAACGCCGCGGCAAACTTCCCGGCCAATATCCGGATCGTGCTCGACAATGCCCGCTATGCGGACGGCAAGATGGTCGTGGCGCGGCTGAACGGCAACATCTCCGTCACCGGCCCGCTGACCCGCGATCCTTTGGTTTCGGGGAATGTAGACATCCAGCGCGCCGAGATCACCATTCCGGACACGCTCCGCGGCGGCGCAGCCGAAATCGACGTCAAGCATCTCAACCCGCCGCCGAAAGTCGCCGCGACGCTTAAGCGCGCCCGCGCCAACGACGGCACGCCGATGCCGACCGCCCGGCCGAGCGTGGCGAGGCTGGACATGACGGTAAGCGCGCCGTCGCGCATCTTCGTGCGCGGCCGGGGCCTCGATGTCGAACTCGGCGGCCGCGTCAAGCTGACCGGCCCGATCACCAAGATCCAGCCGGTCGGCGGCTTCCGGCTGATCCGCGGGCGCCTGTCCATCATCGGCCAGCGCGTCGTCTTCACCGAAGGCGAGGTGACGCTGGTGGGGGACCTCGATCCGCTGATCAATTTCGTCGCGACTTCCGAGGGGACGGACATCACGGTCTTTGTGAAGGTTTCAGGGCGAGCTTCCGATCCCAAGATCACCTTCTCCTCGCAGCCCATGCTGCCGCAGGACGAGGTGCTGGCGCGGCTGATCTTCAACCGCAGCGTCAATGACCTCTCCGGGTTCCAGATCGCGCAGCTCGCCGCGGCCGTGGCGGAACTCGCCGGAGGCTCGAACACCTCGCTGCTCGGCAATCTGCGCAAGGCAACAGGGCTCGACGACCTCGACGTGGTCACCAACAGCAAGGGCCAGACCGCCGTGCGCGCAGGCCGCTATATCCAGGAGAATATCTATCTCGGCGTCGAGGCCGGTGCGGAAGGCGATACCAAGGGCACGGTGAACCTCGACATCACGAAGCACCTCAAGGCCAAGGGCGCGCTCGGCACGACCGATTCCAGCCTTGGCCTGTTCTACGAGAAGGACTATTGAACCACCCACGGGCGTCCAAGCCTCTCGGTCACCACGCCCCGTTTCCGGTCTGGCTATTGTCAAAGAACTGGGAAGCGGGCGCGGGGCCTTGCCTCTCAATATATTTAGCTGGCGCAGCCTCGCCGCGCCCGCCAGCGTCTTGACCAACCACCGCCTCCTTGGAGGTCGGCGGCCGCCTGCATGAGCCCGGGTCACGTTAACCCACCGCCGCAGGCGCCGGTCCCTCCCCACCAAAACCACCGTCATGATCGGCGTTCCCGCGGGAGTGACTGACGGCATTGTGCTTCAACGGCGCGAGGCGTGGAGACGAGACAAGGAAGAAAATGCAAATAGTGAATGGAAAGAAAGGCCTGGAGGAGCGGCCTGCGCGGATTTATCCACGCTTTCAGCGGCCGGACGACGGGTGGTCGAGCGCTACCCCTCCCCCATCACCGAGATGATCGACGCCGCAAGCTTGTCCAGCCGGTCCTCCGGCAGGCCGGCGACGTTGATGCGGCTGTCGCCGACCATGTAGACGCCGTGCTCCTTGCGCAGCCGCTCGACCTGCTCCGGCGTCGCGCCGATGCGTGAGAACATGCCGCGATGGCGGGCGATGAAATCGAAACGGTCGCTGTTCGACTGGCGCCTGAGCGCATCGGCGAAGCCTTCGCGCAGCGAGACCATCCTTTGCCGCATCGTTTCCAATTCGCTTTTCCAGCTCGCGGCAAGCTTCTCGTCCTCGAGCACGATGCGGATCGCAGCCGCCGCATGGTCCGGCGGCATCGAATACATGCCGCGCGCCACCGACAGGAGCTGGCTGAAGGCAATGTCGGCCTCGGCCGAGTTCCTGCCGAGCAGGAAGGCCGTGCCGACGCGGTCGCGATAGACGGCAAAGTTCTTCGAGCAGCTTGCCGCGACTGCCATCTCCGGCACGCGCGAGGCGAGCAGCCGCACACCGAACGCGTCCTCCTCCAGCCCGTCCCCGAACCCCTGATAGGCGAGGTCGACGAAGGGAAAGAGCCCGCGCGAAACGAGGAGGTCGGCGACCGCCCCCCATTGTTCGTGATCGAGATTCGCGCCGGTCGGGTTATGGCAGCAGCCGTGCAGAACCACGACATCGCCTGCGGCGGCCCCCTTCAGCGCCTCCATCATGGCGTCGAAACGCACCGTGCCGGTGGCGGCATCGAAATAGGGATATTGCTTCGTCGCAAGGCCGGCGGCGCCGATGAGCGGCACGTGGTTCGGCCAGGTCGGATCGGAAAGCCACACCGTCGCCCCGGCCTTCGAGCGGGCGATGAGTTCGGCCAGGATGCGGAGCGCGCCGGACCCACCTGGCGCCTGCGCGGCCCGGATGCGTCCCCTGTCGGCGTCTTCGCCGAAGACGAGCCCGATCATCTCCTCGTTGAAGAGCGTGTCGCCGGCCATGCCGATATAAGTCTTCGTGCTCTGCCGTTCGTAGAGCAGCTTCTCGGCCTCGCGGATCGCCGCCATGATCGGCGTATGCCCTTTGGCGTCCTTGTAGACGCCGACGCCGAGATCGATCTTGCCGGGTCTCGGGTCGTCACGGAACTGCGCCATGAGCGCAATGATCTTGTCCGGTTGGGCGGCGGTAAGCGTCTCGAACATCGGTCTGCCGGGATTGTCAGGAGGGAACGTGAATGGCTACGCGCCCGGCATTACGCGCCTTGCCCGGCTTTTGCAACGCGGCGAGCCTGTCCGCGACGTCAACCCTGACCTTCGCCATGGCAGCTTCCTTCACCGGGCCATAGCCGCGGATCTCCATCGGCGCGGCGGCGATGGCGGCAAGCGTCTCGATATCCGTTTCGCCGAGCGAGGCCAGCAGCTCTTCGATGACGCCCTCGTACCAGCCGATCAGTTCCCGCTCCTGGCGGCGCTCCGCCGTGCGGCCGAACGGATCGAACGCCGTGCCGCGCAAAAATTTCAGCCGCGCCAGCACACGGAAAGGCAGCTCAATCCATTGTCCGAACGCCTTCTTGTTCGGCCGCCCGCGCGCATCGTGCCCGAGCGGCAGGAAGGGCGGGGCCAGATGATAGTTCACCCTGAAATCGCCCTCGAATTCCTGCTTCAGCCTGTCGAGGAATCCCGTCTCCATATGCAGCCGCGCCACCTCGTACTCGTCCTTGTAGGACATCAGCTTGAAGAGCGAGCGCGCGACCGCCTCGGTCAGCGCTTCGGAGCCGTAAGGCTTCTCAGCGTCGAGCACACGGTCGACGACGGCGCGGTAGCGCCGGCTCCACGCCGCGTCCTGGTAATCGGTCAGGAAGGCCTCGCGGCGGGTGATGATCCCGTCCAGCGTTTCCTTCCGTTCGCCGCCCGCCACCATGTCGGATACAAGCTTCTCGCCCGCCGCCGCCAACCGGCCGGCGGCCAAGGCGGCGACGTTGTTTTCAACCTCCACGCCGTTCAATTCGATCGCGCGGGAAAGCGCTTCGAGTGAAACGGGAACAAGCCCCTTCTGCCAGGCAAAGCCGAGCAGGAGCATGTTGGCGAGCACGGCGTTGCCGAACAGTTCTTCGGCCAGCCGGTTGGCGTTGACCGTGTCGACGTTGCCCTCGCCGAGCACATCGCGGATCGCATCGAGCCGTGTCATCGCCTTGAGATCGGCGTCGCGGAAACGCACCACATCGCCGGTCGGCATCTCGGCCGTGTTCATTACGGCGCGCGTGCCGTGGCGATAGGCGGCCGATGCCTTGGGCGAGGAGGAGACGACGAGGTCGCAGCCGATCAGCGCGTCCGCGCTTGCCTCGTCGATGCGGACCTGGTTGATGACACCCGGCGCCGCGCCCAGCCTGATGTAGCTCAGCACCGGCCCGAATTTCTGCGCGAAGCCG
This sequence comes from Rhizobiaceae bacterium, assembly GCA_051959385.1. Taxonomy (GTDB): domain Bacteria; phylum Pseudomonadota; class Alphaproteobacteria; order Rhizobiales; family Rhizobiaceae; genus Mesorhizobium_L. The sequence goes on from JBQCFH010000222.1 coordinate 6,824, forward strand.
GTAAAGTCGAGCACCGAGGCACCCTTCCCTTCCAGATGCGCCGCCATTGTGACGATCGCGCCGATGGTGACCACGCCGGTGCCGCCGACGCCGGTGACCAGAAGATCGTAGGGCTTTTCCAACGAGGTGCATGCTGGCAAGGGCAGCTTCGTCGCCCGCTCGGCAAAATCCTCCGCGCTGATCTCCTTCTTCCGACGCCTGGCGCCCTCGACCGTCACGAAGCTCGGGCAGAATCCGTTCAGGCAGGAAAAGTCCTTGTTGCAGGAGGAAAGGTTGATCTGCCGCTTGCGCCCGTACGGCGTCTCCTTCGGCTCGACGGAGAGGCAGTTCGATTCCACCGAGCAGTCGCCGCAGCCCTCGCAGACAAGTTCGTTGATGACGGCGAAGCGGGCCGGGTCCTCCATCTTGCCGCGCTTGCGCCGCCGTCGCTTTTCCGTCGCGCAAGTCTGTTCGTAGATCAGCACCGACACGCCCGGTACCTCGCGCAACTCGCGCTGGATCGGATCGAGATTGCGCCGGTGGTCGAGCGTCGTGCCGATGGGGAATTTCGTGACGTCGAACTTTTCCGGCCGGTCGGAGACGATCGCTATCCGAGCGACGCCCTCCGCGCGGGCGGAGTGCGCGATGGCCTCGACGCTCACCGGCCCGTCCACCGGTTGCCCGCCGGTCATGGCCACCGCGTCGTTGTAGAGGATCTTGTAGGTGATGTTGGCCTTGGCCGCGATCGCCTGGCGGATCGCCATCGACCCGGAGTGGTACCAGGTGCCCTCCCCCAGATTCTGGAAGATGTGGCCCTTGCCGGTGAAGCGCGACGAGGCCGCCCAGTTCACCCCCTCGCCGCCCATCTGGATGAGCGACGTCGTCTCGCGGTCCATCCAGCTTGCCATGAAATGGCAGCCGATGCCGGCGAGCGCCTTCGAGCCCTCCGGCACCTTGGTGGAAGTATTGTGGGGGCAGCCCGAGCAGAAATAGGGCGTGCGGGTGGCGCCGGCGATCTGGATGACATGTGCCGCCGATTGCGCCAGGGCCTCGGCACGCGCCGTCAGGCCGAGGCCGGGGAAGATCGCGTCGAGCCGCCGCGCCACGATCGGCGCCAGCAGGCGCGGCGAAAGCTCGCCCGTCCACGGGATGAGCGGTGCGCCGTTCTCGTCGTTTTTGCCGATCATGCGCTCCGGCTTGTGGCCGGGATAATCGTAGAAATATTCCTTGAACTGGCTTTCGATGATGCCGCGCTTCTCCTCGACCACCAGCACCTCGCGCTTCTCGCGGACGAAATCGAGCGCGTCGCGGCGGGCGAGCGGCCACACCATCCCGACCTTGTAGATGTCAATGCCGATCCGGCGGCACTCGGCCTCGCCGAGCCCGAGCAGCCTCAGCGCCTCCATCAGGTCGAGATGCGCCTTGCCGGTGGTGACGATGCCGTAGCTCGCGTGCTTGCCTATCTCGTAGATGTGCCGGTCGATCGGGTTCGCCTCGGCGAAGGCATAGACGGCATTCTTCTTCGCCTCCATCCGCTCCTCGATCTGGGGGCCGGGGAGATCGGGCCAGCGGTAGTGCAGCCCGCCGGGCGGCGGCGTGAAATCCGGCGCCTTGAACAGGCGCGGCGGGCGGAGCTCGATCGAGGCGGCGGATTCCACCGTCTCCGAGATCGCCTTGAAGCCGACCCACATGCCGGAGAAGCGAGATAGCGCGTAGCCATATTCGCCGAAGGTGAGATATTCCGCGACCGAGGCCGGGTTCAGCGTCGGCATGAACCACGCCATGAAGGCGACGTCGGACTGGTGCGGCATGGAGGAGGAGACGCAGCCATGGTCGTCGCCGGCCACGACCAGCACGCCGCCATGCGGTGACGAGCCGTAGGCGTTGCCGTGCTTCAGCGCGTCGCCGGCGCGATCGACGCCCGGGCCCTTGCCGTACCAGAGCGCGAAGACTCCTTCGACCTGCCGGTCCGGATTCGTCTCGACCTGTTGCGAGCCGAGCACGGCCGTTGCGGCCAGATCCTCGTTCACCGCCGGCAGAAACTCGACGCGGTTCTCCTCGATGAGGTTCTTCGCCCGCCAGAGCTCGAGGTCGACCCCGCCGAGCGGCGAGCCGCGATAGCCGGAGACGAAGCCGGCCGTGTTCAGCCCCGCCGCGCGATCCCGCCGTGCCTGATCGAGCACGATGCGTACCAGCGCCTGCGTGCCGGTCATGAAGACGCGGCCGCTTGCCTTCAGATAGAGGTCTTCCACCCGGTACTCCGTATCTACGCCCCTACTTTCCGCAACCATGATCGCCTCCCTTGGTTGAAGACGAAATAATATCAGCTCTGGGCGGAAATCGGTTCCAGAATGTCCATGCAACGCATTCCATATGGTAAGAGTTGCCGAACGCACCTATAATTCTGGAAAGTTTTCACACAGACGAGCGTCGATCATTATGCTGCTGACCGATACCGACCGGCGCCTGCTCGCCATCCTTCAGGTCGACGGCCGCATCTCCAACCAGGAGCTTGCCGAGCGTGCGGGCATGTCGGCGTCGGCCTGCTGGCGGCGCGTGCGCGCCCTGGAGGAGGCCGGTGTCATTGCCGCCTATCCCGTGGTGCTGGATGCGGAAAAGGCTGGGCTCTCCTTCAGCGCGATCGTCCATGTCACGCTGACGCGCCACGACGCCTCCCATGTCGAGACTTTCATCGCGCGTATCGTCGAGCGGCCCGAGGTGCTGGAATGCCTGGCGACGACCGGCGAGGCGGACTATCACCTGCGCGTGGTGTGCCGCGACAAGGACGCCTACAACGCTTTCCTCGACGCCTTCCTCTTCCGCCTGCCCGGCATCGCGCATGTGCGCACCAACCTCGTGCTGAAAGAGGTGAAGCTCGACACTCGGCTGCCGGTGTAGGACTGGATGTTCACATACGCCGGCGAGATCGACCTGTACGGATTGGATTCACCCCCTCCGCCGCCTTCGGCGGCACCTCCCCCGTCCAGGGGGAGGAGGCCGGAGAGTCTGGCGCCCTCCCTCCCCTCGACGGGGAGGGTCCGGCCGACAGGCCGGGGGTGGGGTGGATAAAATGAATAGCGATACGCGAGGCAAGCTCCCCGGCGCCGCCCCTCAATGCAGCACGTTCACGTCCGCCGAGGAGAAGCTGATCTCGGCGGTATCGCCGACGGCCGGAGGCGGGCTCGAAGGATTGTTGAACGTGTCGAGCGACACGACGCTTTCGCCGAGCTCGACCCGGACGCGGATCACCGATCCGAGGAAATGCACGTCGGCGATGCGGCCTTTCAGGCTGCTGTCGTAGCCCGGCTTGCGGCCGAGCGCGATGGCCTCGGGCCGAAGCGCCAGAGACAGGTGATCGCCGGTCCGCGCTCCGTTCAGCCTGCCCTTGAGCGACAGCTTCTCGGCATGCACCTCGACCACGCCGCTCGCCGCATCCGCCACCCTGCCTTCCAGCACGTTGAGCGTGCCGACGAAATTGGCGACGAAGCGCGTCGCGGGGCGATTGTAGATTTCGAAGGGCGTGCCGACC
>JBQCFH010000223.1:0-6645 GCA_051959385.1 Rhizobiaceae bacterium
CGGCAGGGTTTCGGTCGGAACCTCGCTGGACAGGGAAATCTTCGCCGTCACGTGACCGGAAACCTCGCCGGAAAAATCGTCCGGCTTCATGCCGAGCCGCCGCATGGCGTTGATCGGGTCGTAGGAAGCAAGTTCGGTGACAGCGTCCGCCGTGCCGCTCACGTCGATATCGAGCGCCCCGATCACGGGCGGCAAGTGCACCTTGCGCAGGATGAAAGTGCCGTTCGACGCCGATACCGTCCGGCCGCTCGGCAGGTAGACGGTTCCCGACGAGAGCGCGATGTCGACCGAATTGCCCCGGAAATCGACCATCCCATCGCTATCGCGAACGGGAGGGATGTTGCCGGCGATGTCGAAACGGGCGCCGCTTACGGCAAAATGGCCTGAAATCTCCTGGTCCGAAAGGGGCACGCCGTTTCCGAGGCGGCCGGGAAGAACGTGGAACTGCAGGTTGCTGTTCGTCACCTGTCCGCCGAAGAGATTGCTCAAGGCCCATTTCCGCGCGCCGGGCGCCGCCAGCCAGGGCCACAGTTGCTTGACATGCCAGGTCGGCATCGAGGGAACGGTGATCGCCAGGAACATGCCCGGCGCCTTGCCCTCGACGAAGGTCATCGAGCCGGTGCCGAGAAGCTCTCCCGGGCCGGTCCTGACGCCGATCTCGTTGGCGATCAGTTGCCTGGCGTTCACGTCGTAGCGTCCGGCGATACGCGCATAGAACGGCAAGGGAGGTTCCGGCGAATCCTCCGGCGCCGATATGGACCCATCGCTGATGAACTCGTAACGGTAGGCTGGGCCTTCCTGCTCATGGCCTTGCTGCGGCAACGGTCCGATCGCGCCGTGGAAATTGAATTGCGAGTGGCCCGACGCGATGTTCAGCCGGGTGAATTCGATCTTGCCCGTGCCGGCGACAAGCGAGGTGTCGATGTCGCCGTTGATGAGCGCCTGACCGTCCTCGTCGAAATCGAGCAGAGCGCCGGTAAAAGAGAGCGCCGTGGTGACCTTGGACGGCTGATCGCCATTCGCTTCGGCGCCATTGATCGACAGGTCGAAGGCGCCCACCGATTTGAGCGGGAGGCCGTGCTCGGTTGCCGTTTGCGCCGCTTCCTGCGCGATCGCCTGCGGCCTTTCCGCCTTGATCTGCAGATTGAGCGCGGCAATCCGTCCGTCGGCCGCGCGCTGCGCCTTGCCTTCGAGCTGGAAGTCCATGCCGAGCGCATGGGCGCTCGCAGAAATGCCGAGCGCGCCGGAAAGCAGCCGCGTAAGCCGCGCGTCCTCTATATGAACGCCTTTGGGCATTGGACCGTCGGGCGTGATGAAGTCGACCCCGTGCAAGCGTATCTCGCGCATGGAGTCGCCGCCAACGGCGTCGAAGGCGCGGTGGAATTCGCCGAAGAGCGCCGTCAGCACCGCATCCGGCTCGATCAGGCCGCGCCTGTCGCGAAGGCCGGCCGCCCAGTCGCCGCCGTCCCCCAGGTCCGGCAACAGGCGCGGCCGGATATGGGCGCCCTCTATGGTGACGCTGCCCAGTTTTATATGGCCCGTGAGGAGCGGGAGCAGATGAAAGCTGAAGCGGACCCGCGCGGCGTCGATCACCGGCTTGCCCGAACCGTGCGTGGAGAGCCGCACGTTGGTGACCTGAAGCGCGATCAGGCGGGACCTGTCGAGCGCGATGCTGGTGTTTCCGATCGCGGCGTCCACGTCGACGCCTGCCAGCGACGTCAAGGCGTTCTCGGCCGCCTGCCGAAGCTTGTCATTGCCGAATTGCGAAGCGCCGAAGAGATTGGCGGAAACGAAGAGCAGGACGACCAAAGCGGCCACGACGGCGACGCCGATGCCGAACCGTCCCAGAAGGCGACGCAACCGCCATTTTCGTCTGAGGCGCGCAAACCGGCTGCCATGCGGCGGCAGCGCCGGGGCGCTCTTCGCGACCATGGCATCGACCCTGGCAGTCTCGCTGCGATCGAAGCGTATCTTCTCGTGTTTCGGTACTCTCGAATGCACCCGCGTTTCCGTCACACCTCGCCGATAGACGAATCCCAGAACAGTATTATATGGATCGCGGGCCTGTCGTAACCAATAAACCCGGTGGTTCGTCGTAGGTCCCAAGAAGGGCATTGATATGGCTGAACTGGATGTCGGAGATGTCGCACCCGCGTTCGAATTGCCGCAGGACGGCGGCGGCACGCTGAGCCTAGCCTCCCTCAGGGGAAAGCCGGTCGTGCTCTATTTCTATCCGAAGGACGATACCAGCGGCTGCACCGCCGAGGCCATCGCCTTTTCGGGCCTGAAGCCGCAATTCGCGAAGGCAGGCGCGGTCGTGGTCGGCATGTCGCCAGACAGCATCAAGAGCCACGCCAAGTTCAAGTCGAAGCACAACCTCGACCTCGATCTCGTCTCGGACGAAGACAAGAAGGTGCTGGAAGCTTACGGCGTCTGGTTGGAGAAGAGCATGTATGGCCGGAAGTATATGGGCGTCGAGCGGACCACCTTCCTGATCGGGCCCGACGGCAGGATCGCCAAGGTATGGCGCAAGGTGAAGGTGCCCGGCCACGCCGAGGAGGTGCTCGAGGCCGTCAAGGCGCTTTGATGCCTCTTGCAACGAGCCAGCAAATTGATCCTGAGTCTATCGACGCCTGCGCATCCCGGCGTGCCATCCCCGGTTTGCTGCCGGAGCCCCTTCCGTTGCGGTTTTCCGTCACAGCCAGCTACGGAATAGGTCCCGGTCTTCCGACCATCGCTTCGCGCTGGCCGGAAACCGGGACGACGAACTGCGTCGGCAGCGTCAGCCCAGCGTCTCGCTGAAGAACTCCAGAAGCCGCCTCCAGTGGCGCTCTGCGCCTTTTTTGTCGTAGACGCGGTGGTCCGGCACGCACCAGCCGTGCTGCATCCCGACATAGTTCTCGATGATGTGGTCCACCCCCGCGGTCCTAAACGCCTCGGCCAGCCGGGCGGACTGCTCGGGCGGGAAGCTGTTGTCGATGCCGGCCGAGCCGACATAGACTCTTGCCTTGATGGAGGCTGCCCGGTTCGCGGGGCTGTCCGGCGCATCCGAGGCCAGATTACCCCCATGGAAGCTCGCGGCGGCGAGGATGCGGTCCGGATAAACTCCGGCGGCATTGAGGGCGCGGGCGCCGCCCATGCAATAGCCGACGGCGCCAATCGGCCCGCTGACGCCGTTCGCCGACAGCGCATCCAGGAATGCCTCGCTGTCGCGAATAGTCATCTCCTGGGTGGTCTCGGCGATCATCTTCCTGAGCTTCGGCCCGGTCTCTTCATCGCTGAACGCCGTCTTCGCGTCCAATGGGCCATAGGAGCCGAAGCGGTAGAACAGGTCCGGCACCAGAACCGCGTAGTCATGGCCGGCAAGGCGCTCCGCCATTTCGTAAAGCGCCGCGCGCGGACCAAATGCATCCATGTAGAGGATCACACCCGCCTTGCCGCGACCCGGCGAGGACGGCTCCACGAGAGCGGCATTCGCGACCCCTTCCCTGGTCTTTATTTCGACGTTCCGCTTCGTCATCGGCCGCTCCTCTTTCAAAGTTCATTGAAATTCGCGCAGCCCCCCTCGCCGCGCAAGTTGCATTTTGCAAATTCTCTCGAGCGCCTGGAATTTAACGCCCGCCACGGTCGTTCATGTCCCGTTGCGCCGATTGTGCGGCGCCTGGAGAGGAAACGGACAGGGAGCATGAAAATGAAAAGGTTGGGGTTGGCAATCGCGGTCGTGATGATGGGTGGGGGAGCGGCATTCGCCGCGGAACCTGCGAAGATGGCAGGCGGCATGTGGACCGACGCGAACGGCATGACGCTCTACACTTACGACAAGGACGCTGCGGGACAATCGAACTGCTACGACAAATGCGCGGTGAACTGGCCGCCGCTGAAAGCGGACGCCGGCGCCGCCGCCAACGGCGAGTGGTCGGTCGTGGAGCGCAAGGACGGCTCGAAGATGTGGGCCTACAAGGGCCAGCCGCTCTATACCTTCATCGGCGACAAGAAGGCCGGAGACGTCAACGGCGACGGCAAGGGCGGCGTCTGGCATGTCGCCAAGTAACGTCCTATCGGGATGACCCTGCCGTCCGCTGGGCCGGAGGACCGGCTCAGCGGACGAACTTGGCCATGTGGAACGCCTGTACCTCGACCGGGTACCGGTATCTCGTACCGATCGGACAGGCGTTCCGCGCGAGGCAGCCTCCCGCGAGGCAGGCGCCGCCCTGCGGCGAGCGCAGATATTCCATACAGGTCTCGAAGGCGAAGCCGCCGAACGTGAACGCACCGACCGGGCAGGTCGAAAGACACGGTTTTGAAGCGCAGCCGTCGCAGGGATGGACGCCGGCGCTGCGCGGGTCGATCCCGATCGGCCGGTCGAAGAGAAGCGCGCCGCGATAGGCGTGCCACAAGCCGTATTCCGGATGCATCAGGATGCCAAGCGGCGACGGCCTCAGCCCCTCCGCCCGCATTGCCCATTGCTGGAACGGCAGGAAAGGCCGGTCCGACGGCGAAACCGCCCGCGCGCCGAATTCTTCCGCCACCGTGCCGATCGTTTCGGCCGACCAGGTATCAAGGGGGTGTGCGAGATCGGCTGGCTGCGTTCTCCGCCATTCCACGAAATGCGGCCAAGGTGCGGCTCCGCCCTGCCCTACCAGAAGCACGGCTTTCGCGGGCGCGCCCGAAGGTCCTGGAGGCGCGTCTTCATCATCTCCGAAATTGAAGCCGCCGCGAGAAATCAGGCCGTAACGCAAAAGGGCGGCGGAGATGGAACCGACCGTGGTCCCGTCACCATCCATTCCTATGGAACCCGAAAAATCGTCCAATGATCGTCACGCCGCATCCGCGATTTGTAGTCGGACGGTCAAGCCCGCTGCACTGGCGAGATTGATTAGTGCATCCAGACTGAAATTAGTGATCCGTCCCCGTAGGAGATCGTTGAGACGTGGCTGAGTGATACCAAGCTTTCGCGCGGCCTCAGCCTGCGTGACGTTCCAGCCGCGCACCTGATGTTCAATCGCGATCAACAGATTGGATCGCATCGACATGTTCACCGCCTCTGATGGGGTGTCCTCCAGCGCATCCCATACATTCTCAAAACTTTGCCGATCCATGAAAGCCTCTCAGATCTGCTTCAAGCGGGAAATTGCAATGTTCAAATCCTGCTTCGCCGTTCGCTGCGTCTTCTTCTGAAGCGCATGCAGGACATAGAGCGCATCGCCCCTGTTTGCGACATAAAGAATGCGAAACGCTCCAGCCTCATCTCGAATGCGGATTTCTCGCACACCGGGCCCGACCGAACTCATTGGTTTCCAGTCGCTCGGATCGAACCCAAGCTGGATTTTGTGCAACTGGACACCAGCTTCTTTCCGCGCAGCTTCCGGAAATCGCCGAATGACAGCAAGCGAATCTCCGAGGAATTCCACACGCTTCATCGGCGCCTGTTTATATCAATTCTCGTATAACGAGACAAGCCGGCTGGCACGAACATTCTCACTCCGGCTCGCGGAAGGCGCTGCGCCAGACTTCCTTGTGGATGATGTCGGCCACTTTAGCCCGGCCTGAAACGGGCTCCTTTCACGTGAAGGCGTCGGGCATCGACTCCTTCTTTTTCGCAATGAAGTCTTTCAGTCCGTCCTCGATGCCCGGATCGAGATAAGGCGCCTCGTAGCTCTCCAGCCAGCGCCGGCAGAGTTCGTTCGCGCGCTGGTCGGCGCGCTTCTCGCCCTCCGCCAGCCATTGCTCGTAGGAGTTGTTGTCGGCGATTGTCGAGCGGTAGAAGGCCGTCTGGAAATTCGCCTGGGTGTGCGCGCAGCCGAGATAGTGGCTGCCCGGACCGACTTCGCGGATGGCTTCCATCGCCTGTCCGTTCTCCGACAGGTCGACGCCCTCCGCGAATTTCTGCTGCATGCCGAGCTGGTCGGCGTCCATGATGAACTTCTCGTAGCCGGATACCAATCCGCCCTCCAGCCAGCCCGCGGCGTGCAGCACGAAGTTGGCGCCGCAGAGCACCGTCGAGTTCAGCGTGTTGGCGCTCTCATAAGCTGCCTGCGCATCGGCGATCTTGGAAGCGCAGAGCGAACCGCCGGTGCGGAAGGGCAGCTTCAGCCGCCGGGCGAGCTGCGCCGCGCCATAGGAGACCAGCGAAGGCTCCGGCGTGCCGAAGGTCGGCGCGCCCGACTGCATCGAGATCGACGAGGCGAAGGTGCCGAAGAGCACCGGCGCGCCCGGCCGGATCAATTGCGTGAAGGAGGCTCCCGCCAGGACTTCGGCGAGGATCTGCGTCAGCGTGCCGGCGACCGTCACCGGGCTCATCGCGCCCGCCAGGATGAAGGGCGTGATGATCGTCGCCTGGTTGTTGCGCGCATAGACTTTCGCCGCGCCCAGCATGGTCTCGTCGAAGACCATCGGCGAGTTGGCGTTGATCAGATTGATGATGACCGTGTTCTCCTCGACGAACTTTTCGCCGAAGAGGATCCTCGCCATCGCGACCGTGTCCTCGGCACGTTCCGGCGCAGTGACCGAGCCCATGAAGGGCTTGTCGGAGTAGCGCATGTGCGCGAACACCATGTCGAGATGGCGCTTGTTGACCGGGATATCGACCGGCTCGCAGACGGTGCCGCCGGAATGGTGCATCGACGGCGCCAGGTAGGAGAGCTT
>JBQCFH010000224.1:0-4256 GCA_051959385.1 Rhizobiaceae bacterium
AGCGTCGCGGGCGCCGGCATTTCTGCTACGGGGTCGGTTGCGTAAGGCGACGCGGTCAGCCTCATCTCCCCCCCCGCGGGTGATAGGTCGGGATGGACAGAGGGGGGTGACACTTCGAGGCATCCAGTCCCCCTCCTCGAAGTTTCCTCCGTCATCAAAGACTATCCCGGCCGCCGCTCATCCCTCTTCCACAGGCCTCCGCCTTTCCGTGCGGTCGACGACGTCTCCTTCTCTGTCCAGGCGGGGCAGTCGGTGGCCCTGGTCGGCCGTTCCGGCTGCGGGAAATCGACCTTGGCGCGGATGATCCTGGCGCTCGATCGCCCCACGGGCGGCGATATCCGCTTGCTCGGGCAATCGCTGGCAGGCAAAAGCGAGGCGGAACTGCGCCCCTCCCGCCGCAACATGCAGGTCGTCTTCCAGGACCCCTACGGTTCGTTCGATCCGCGCCACAAGGTGGAGCGGCTGGTCGGCGAGCCGCTGCATCTGCTTGAAAAGCAGCCGGGCTCGAAGGAACGCCGCGAGATGATCGCCGCCACGCTTGCCGAGGTCGGCCTTTCGCCTTCCGACATGGACAAGTATCCGCACGAATTCTCCGGCGGGCAGCGCCAGCGCATCTCGATCGCGCGCGCCGTCATCACCAGGCCGAAGCTGATCGTCGCGGATGAGCCTGTCTCGGCGCTCGACGTATCCATCCGCGCCCAGATCCTCGACCTCTTCGCCGACTTGAACCAGAAGCTCGGCGTCGCCTACATCTTCATTACGCACGACCTGACCGTGGCGCGCGCCATCACCGACGACGTCATGGTAATGCATGACGGCCGCATCGTCGAGCGCGGCCGCACGCGCGACATCCTCGACCATCCGCAGTCCGACGCGGCAAAGGCGCTGGTCGCGGCCGCACCCGACCTGCACCGCGCCATCGCCCGCCGCCTTAAGATGCAGGGATAGGACACGTCGCTTTTGAAAGCGCGCGCGTCGTCTCGCAACTAGCGGCGTTTCGGTCGTTGCGGCAATGCTCGGCTCACAACGAGGCGAGGCGCGGATGGCCGACCTTATCATTGTCTACTGGCGGGACATCCCGGCACAGGTGATCGTCCGGAAAGGACGGCAGAACGCCAAGCGCGAACTGTCGCTGCGCTTTACGGAGGCGATCGACATGTGCGCCATGCGCACCGGCGCCTCCGAAACGGACGACTATCTGGCGGAATGGCGCAAGGCCGATCCGGTGCCCGTCGGCGACGATCTCGAAGCCGAGGCGGACAAGGCAGCCGCTGAACTGGAAGCGAAATACGACCGCGAGCGGCTCGTCGCCCTGGTCAAGGCAGGCGGCAGGGAAAATGGCTGACAGACCCGTCTCCACTACCGCAAAGGGACCGGCGGGCGGCAGCCCGGAGGTAATCCCGCCCGCTGCGGCCAAAGGCATGACGCAGGCGACGATCGTCAAGAAGACGGCGCCGAAGAGCGATTACAAGCCGTCCGACGTGTCCCCGCAGCGGCGCGTGCAGCGGCACTACACGGTCCGGCTCTGGTCGGTCCGCCATTCGCGCTTCCTCGAATGGTTCTACGCCCGCTTCGCCGACGCGTTCCTCATGCTGCATCCGCTCTGGAAGGCGATCGGCTACGGCCGCGTCGAGGGGCCGGTGAAGTTTGTCGAGAAGCGCGTCAAGGGCTTCATGTTCGACTGCCGCATGTGCGGCCAGTGCGTGCTCTCCTCGACCGGCATGTCCTGCCCGATGAACTGCCCCAAGCAGCTCAGGAACGGGCCCTGCGGCGGCGTGCGCGCCAACGGCAATTGCGAGGTCGAGCCGGACATGCCCTGCGTCTGGGTCAAGGCCTGGGAAGGCTCGCGCAATATGAAGCACGGCGATCGGATTCTCGCCGTACAGAAGCCGGTCGACCAGTCGCTGCGCGAGACCTCGGCCTGGCTGCGCGTCACGGCGCTTGCCGCCGCCGAGCGGGAGAAGGCGAATTCATGACCTCTCTTGCATTCACCCCCCTCTGGCCTGCCGGCCATCTCCCCCTCAAGGGGGGAGATTACGCTGCCATCGACCCGCGCTGCCAATCGCCGGGCTTGCAGAATGAGCGTCGGAGCGCACCGCGTGTGATCTCCCCCCTTGGGGGGGAGATGGCCGGCAGGCCAGAGGGGGGTGAACGGCCCTCTATCGTCATGGGCGACGGCGAGTTCCGATCATGACCTCTCCCCGCCCCGCACAGCCCGACGAGAACCCGGCGGGCGTCCACCTGCCGCTCGACCCCCTGCCCGGCCATTCCTCGCGCGGAAGACTCGAGCGCGTCCTCAGGCGCGGCGAGTTTGCCGTGACGGCGGAACTGAACCCGCCCGATAGCGCCAATCCGGAGGATGTCTACGAGCGCGCCGCGGTGTTCGATGGGTGGGTCGACGGCATCAATGCGGTCGACGCCTCCGGCGCCAATTGCCACATGTCGTCGGTCGGCATCTGCGCGCTGCTCACGCGCATGGGCTACGCGCCGATCATGCAGATCGCCTGCCGCGACAAGAACCGCATCGCCATCCAGGGCGACGTGCTCGGCGCCGCCGCCATGGGCGTGGCCAACATCCTCTGCCTGACGGGCGACGGCGTGCAGGCCGGCGACCAGCCCGGCGCCAAGCCGGTCTTCGACCTCGACTGCATGTCGCTGCTCGAAACCGTCCGAACGATGCGCGACAACGGCAAATTCCTTTCCGGCCGCAAGCTCACCACGCCGCCGGCCGTCTTCCTCGGCGCGGCGATCAATCCTTTCGCCCCGCCCTATGATTTCCGCCCGTTGCGGCTCGCCAAGAAGATCGCCGCCGGCGCGCAATTCGTGCAGAGCCAGTACTGCTTCGACGTACCGATGTTCCGCACATACATGCAGCGCGTGCGCGATCTCGGCCTCGCCGAGGAGTGCTTCATTCTGGTCGGCGTCGGGCCGCTTGCCTCCGCGAAGACCGCGCGCTGGATACGCTCCAATGTGCCCGGCATCCACATCCCCGACGCCGTCATCCAGCGCCTGGAAGGCGCTCAGGACCAGAAGAAGGAAGGCAAGCAGCTCTGCATCGACATCATCAACGAGGTGAAGGAAATCCCCGGCGTCTCCGGCATCCATGTGATGGCCTACCGCCAGGAAGAATATGTCGCCGAGATCGTCGCTGAATCGGGCGTGCTCAAGGGCCGCCGGCCCTGGAAGCGCGAAGCCCGGCACGACGACCAGATCGTCGCCGACCGCCTCGACAAGATCCTGCACGAGGACATGACCGAACAGCCCGCCGACCGCGTGGCGAGGGCGAGGAACTGAAATCGCCGCCATCGCGCAGTTGATCAGGAAGAGATAACTATATAAAGAAGTCTTTATATCCTACGGAGAAAACCATGACCCGAACCATTGTCGCGTCCGCCACCCGCGAAATCGTCATCGGCTTCGACCAGCCCTTCTGCGTCATCGGCGAGCGCATCAATCCAACCGGCCGCAAGAAACTGGCCGCCGAGATGGTCGCCGGCAATTTCGAGACGGTGAAGAAGGACGCGCTGGAACAGGCGGCCGCGGGCGCCACCATGCTCGACGTCAATGCCGGCGTTACCGCCGTCGACCCGAACGCCACCGAGCCCGGACTGCTCGTCCAGACACTCCAGATCGTGCAAGGGCTGGTGGACTTGCCACTTTCGATCGACTCCTCGGTCACGGCGGCGATCGAGGCGGGCCTCAAGGTGGCAAAGGGCCGCCCGCTGGTGAACTCCGTCACCGGCGAGGAGGAGAAGCTCGAGGCGATCCTGCCGCTGGTCAAGAAATACGACGTGCCGGTCGTGGCCATCTCCAACGATGAGACCGGCATCTCCATGGACCCGGACGTCCGCTTCGCCGTCGCCAAGAAGATCGTCGAGCGCGCCATGGATCACGGCATCAAGGCGCATGACGTGGTCGTCGATCCGCTGGTCATGCCGATCGGCGCGCTGGGCGATGCCGGCCGCCAGGTCTTCGCGCTGCTGCGCCGCCTGCGCGAGGAACTCAAGGTCAATACGACCTGCGGCCTGTCCAATATCTCCTTCGGCCTGCCGCACCGGCATGGCATCAACGCGGCGTTCATCCCGATGGTCATCGGCGCGGGCATGACCTCGGCCATCATGAATCCCTGCCGGCCGCAGGAAATGGAGGCGGTGCGCGGCGCCAACGTGCTCGCCGGCACGGACCGCGACTGCATGACCTGGATCAAGACCTACAAGGATTACAAGCCCGGCGAGGTCGCCGCCCCTGCCCCGGTG
>JBQCFH010000225.1:0-2201 GCA_051959385.1 Rhizobiaceae bacterium
TGCGCGGTCTTCCGGGCCTGCCGAGGAAGGTGGTCGCCGAGACAGAGGTCGTCGTCTGGTACCACGTCAGCCGAGACATGATCGTTCCTGAGATTCAGTGGCCAAAGCTGGACAAGATCGACCGCGACAGTGGCCGCACCGGTATCCTCCATCTCGCCAGCGGCAACGATGTATGGCCTGGGCGATACGAGAAGCGGAAGTTCATTCGCCGTGAATTCGTCGACCCGGAGCCGATGGTCCGCCCCGAGCCTCTCTCGACGATCAAACTGCCCGGCCTTATCGCTGGCGATCCGTCTTTTTGGAGCGATTGGCGCACAAGCGACGCGAGATCGATCGTCGCCAAATTCGAGATGCTGGCACAACAGAAGCCGGCGCGGCGAGAGGATCAGCGTCAGGTCAAGATCGAGTTCGTCCCGGTCGACCAGGCCGCCGACGACGCCGACACGGTGCGCGCTGCATGAACTCGGAAATCAGCAATTTCGAGCCGGCGGGTTCTCCTGTGACGGTCAGGCGACGGATCGAAAAGCGGAAGGCCGGATGCGTACCCGCCACCACTGGAACGCGTTCAATTCGGCCAGCGTCGTCAGAATTTAGGAGGTCACCATGCACATAAATCTCAACGATGCAGTGAAGGCGGCTGAAGCGGGCGATCCGACACGGCTGATCCACGCCATGGCGGCCCACTGCTTCGCCGTAGCAGATTATCCCGCGGCAAAGATGCGCGAGCTTCGCGACCGTTTCCCGGCGGCATACGCCGAGGCCTGTTCCGACAGATACTTCGAGGCGGCACGGTATGGTACGTTGGACAAGCTGCTCGCGACGTCTCCCAACAGCTCAAATGCCGGCGCCGACAGTAAGCCGTCCGCGATATACGCCCGCCGGGCCGAGGAGCGCGAGGCACGCGCAACCCCGGCTCCGAGCGAAAAGGCTGCGCCGGTCACATCGACATGGGATGACATTCTTCTCAGCCGGCGTCTCGGGTTGAATGCCGCCGCTCCGGAACCCGCTTCGGCAACGGCCGCATGGGATGACGTGATAGCCAAGGTCAATCAGCGATATTTCAACTCTGTCGCGTCGAATCGCGGTCATCCTTCCGCCGAACAAGGTTGACCGTGCGGCGGCCGGGCGTTCCGTTTGCGCGTCCGGCCGCATTTTAACCAGCAGCGTCGCGACGACGCCGCGTCCCTTCGAAGGAACGATCATGGTGCTGAAGTTCCGCTACACCTTCCAACCTGGCCAATTTCTCCAGGCTTCGAAGGACGCCTACGATCCGATCGCGGACGCCGCGACGGCGGCTATGCAGGACGTGGCGGAGGAAGCGCAAATCCTTGGCCGCGCATCCATGGCGGCAGCGGGGTTCTCACGGAAGTTCCAATCGGCGCTGCGCTTCAAGGTCTTCCCGAAGCGTGGCAAGAAGAGCGCGTCTCCGGCGGCGCTGATCTTTAGCAAGGTGCCATATGCAGGCATCTTCGAAGAAGGCGGGACCATCGCGGGCAAGCCGCTGTTGTGGCTTCCTCTGCCCGATGCGCCGCGCGGCCGGGGCGGTAAGAAGATTCCGGCAGGCGAGTACCGACAGTTCGTCGGCCGGCCGCTCTATTCGATCAAGCGGCCCGGCAAACTGCCTCTGCTCGGCGCCAATGTTAGGCAGACCTCCACTCGTTCCAAGGGCATTTCGCTCGCGATGTTGAAGCGCGGCCGGAACCCGGGCGGCAAGGGAACGGAACGGCTCGTGCCGCTCTATTTCGGCGTTCCGCGCGTCCAGATCGAAAAGAAGTTTTCGGTCGAAGGTGCGGCGAAGGCCGCCTTCGCCTCCTATCCGACCTATTACTATCGCCACTTCGCGGGGGATTGAGCTATGGCCAAGAACACACTCTCGCAGCGCATCGCCCTTGATGGCGGTCAGGACATCAAGAAGGAACTGGAGGCGCTCGGCAGCGCCGGCGAGAAGGTATTCAAACAGCTTCAGCGCGCCGCCGACCAGCTGAAGGGTCCGCCGGCCGGTTTCGAAGCACGGCTGAAGGCAATCCAGGCTCAGTTCAAATCGATCGCCGCCGACTTTACCGCGGTCGGTCAGAAGCTCGCCACGGCCGGCCGTAGCCTAACCACGGCCGTCACGCTGCCCATCGCTGGGGCCGGCGCGGCCTCGATCAAGGCCGCGGCCGATTTCGAGTCGGGCTTCGCCAACATCGCGACCGTGGTCG
>JBQCFH010000226.1:0-5948 GCA_051959385.1 Rhizobiaceae bacterium
GGCCAGCCGCTGCTCGTTCTCGAAGCGATGAAGATGGAGCACACCATCGCCGCGCCGCATGACGGGATCGTTGCCGAGATCGCGGCGGAGGGCGGCCAGGTGACCGACGGAACGGTGCTGGTGCGGTTCAGGGAATGATCAGCGGCGATAAACGTCCCGACGATTTCCGACGCGAGCCACGACTATAAGCCCCGCCGCGCCCTCGATGCGGGCAATCACGCGATAGTCTCCTATCCGGTATTTCCAGAGGCCTTGATACCGCCCCTTGAGCGGCTGACCGACTATTCGCGGATTGGGGGCCGGGGCGACGCAGTCTCTTAGAAGGGAAAGAGCCGTCTGTACGTCCAGGGCACGAAATTCTCTTTCCGCAGCGCGCTCGAACTCAATTCGCCATGCCATACTCGCCCAGCAATGTCTCGAGAGAAACCGTGCTCGAATCGCCGGCATCAAGCGCCTTGAGTCGAGTTCCGGCTATCTGGCCATCTTCCATATCGGCCACGTATTCTTCGATGGCCTGGATCATGATTTGCCCTGGGCTGCTACCGATGTCGGCGGCGAGTTTCCGAACTCGCCGTTCCAGTTCGTCCAGCAGCGCAATAGCATCGTAAGGCGTACCCATAGCCAAGAATATGGCGATCCCGGCCGCTTCACCAAGCAATTTTGGCTTCCGCTCCAAACGCAAAAGGCCGCGCCGGCATTCTTTTCCGCCGGTCGCGGCCTTTCGCCAAGCTACCATCCTGGCGTCCCCAACGCCGTGACAGCCGCCTTCCCTGTTTTTTTCCGGCGGCTCCTGCCGCACTGTGGCGATCCGCACCGATCCGATCAGTGCATCGTCATCCATTCGCGCGCTTCGCGCAGCGCCCGGGCGATATCCTGCTTGCTCATCGTCGCCGCCAGTTCGGCGCGCAGTTCCGCGGCGCGGTCCGAACCCTTGATGGCGGCGATGTTGAACCATTTGTGGGCAGCCACCAGATCGACCGTACAGTCGCGGCCGGTGGCGTACATCATGCCCATTTCGAAAAGAATGTCGGCCTGGGCGCCCGATCCGGCCGTCCCCAAACCCGCTTCCAGAACCTCGTAACGTGCCATTTTGAACCCCTGTCCCTACTCCTGGAGCCGCGTTCTCTTGTTTAGATGGAACGCTGCCGTCCGATGCTTCGAAGGATGAAGGGGAGGCTTGAATCCGCCGTTAAATGGCTTGCTTAATTTGAAGAAAACAAAGTTCAAACGATCGGTAAATCGCGGAATTCGTTAAGTATATCGATCCCGCCTCCGTGCGGGTTTCACGGAAAAGTCGATCAAAAGACGAAGGCTGCGAGGAAAGACTTCGTTCACCACGAAAAGCGGACATTCGATGAGAATTGCAGGCAAGGCGCGGAGGAAGTCGCCGGTGCGAACCGCCTTTGCGCCGGCCGGGCGGCATATTCACAAGCCTTAAAATTAACCCTCTTGTTAAGGTTTCTGAATGTGCGATGAATGATAATATCGGAATGGGTTCAGGGGCGGTGGCTAAAATTGTCTCCACTGGAATGGGGACGGGGACCTATGCTCGCACGCCGCTTCACCGTCGTCTGCCTGATCACCATGCTCTTCGCGATAGGGTTCGCCCGCATCGTCGCGCAGTCCTCGGAAGGCCCGGCCCAATGGCGGGGCAACGCTCCGGATTCCTGCGCGCTTTACGGGCAGGGCTGCCGTCCGGAGCAGGCCAAGCTCGCCAGGGTGCGCTAGCCGGACGGCGGCCCGCCGCAGGCGGCAAATGAGCGCGTGGCGGAACTGGGCGCGCTCGATAAGGCGCGACATCGTCGCCCTCTGGATCGCCGCCCGCGACCCGCGCGTGCCATGGTACGCCAAGGCAGCGGCTGCCGCGGTCGCAGCCTACGCGCTCAGCCCGATCGATCTGATACCCGATTTCATTCCGGTCCTCGGATATTTGGACGATCTGATCATCGTCCCGCTTGGCATCCTGCTTGCGGTCAGGCTCGTCCCGGCCGAGCTGATGGCCGAATTCCGCGAGGAGGCCACCCGGCGAGAGAAGCCTTCCAGCAAAGCCGGTCTTGCGTTCGTCATTGCGGTCTGGGTCGGCGCGGCGATCCTGCTTGCGTGGCTGTTTTGGCCCAGCGGCTTGTCGAGTATATAGCCGCGATGCTTGCGGCAGCGATCCTGTCGGGAAATCCCGCCGCCTCTCGAAAACCGACGGCACCCTCTCTATAATAGGTCATGGAAAAGAGAACCTACCCGTCCCCGATCGAAAGCATCGTCACTCCCGAGCCGGTGGCGGCCGAAAGCTTCACCGAGCCGGAGAAGGCGGTCGAGGCGCTGAAGGCGCTCTACGATCGCAACACGGCCTTCCTGCGGGATTCCTTCGTCAAGCTGGCCGAGACGCCGGAAACCCACCGGCGTTACCGCGCCTTCTATCCGGAAGTTGCGGTATCGACCTCATCCTTCGCGCAGATCGATTCGCGCCTTGCCTACGGCCATATGCCGACGCCGGGCCGCTATGCGACGACCGTGACGCGGCCGGATCTCTTCCAGACCTATCTCACCGAGCAGTTCCGGCTCCTCATGCGCAATCACGGCATCCCCGTCACGGTGCGCGAATCGGAAACGCCGATCCCGCTGCATTTCGCTTTCCTCGAAGGGAGCTATGTCGAGGCTTCCGCCGCCGAGCGCATCAAGCGGCCGCTGCGCGACATGTTCGACGTTCCCGACCTCAACGGCACCGACGACCAGATCGCCAACGGCACCTTCGAGACGCTGCCTGGCGATCCGATGCCGCTCGCGCCTTTCACCGCGCAGCGCATCGACTATTCGCTGCACCGGCTTTCCCACTACACGGCGACCACGCCGAACCATTTCCAGAATTTCGTGCTGTTCACCAATTACCAGTTCTATGTCGACGAGTTCTGCGCCTATGCGCGCGGCATGATGGCTAAGGGCGGGGGCGGCTACACCGCCTTCGTGGAGCCGGGGAACATCATCACCACGGCCGGGGAAGCGGCCGTGCCCCCCTCGCAATCGATCCGGCTGCCGCAGATGCCGGCCTATCACCTGACGAAGCCGGACCATGGCGGCATCACCATGGTCAATATCGGCATCGGCCCGTCGAACGCCAAGACGATCACGGATCACATAGCGGTGCTGCGGCCGCATGCCTGGCTGATGCTCGGCCATTGCGCCGGATTGCGCAACACGCAGGCGCTCGGCGACTATGTGCTGGCGCACGCCTATGTGCGCGAGGACCACGTGCTCGACGACGACTTGCCGGTCTGGGTGCCGGTGCCGCCGCTGGCCGAGGTGCAGGTGGCGATCGAGGAGGCCGTTGCGGAGGTGACTGGGCTGTCGGGCTATGATCTGAAGAAGATCATGCGGACCGGCACGGTCGCGACCATCGACAACCGGAACTGGGAATTGCGCGACCAGCGCGGGCCGGTGCAGCGCCTGTCGCAATCGAGGGCGATCGCGCTCGACATGGAATCGGCGACGATCGCGGCGAACGGCTTCCGCTTCCGCGTGCCCTACGGCACGCTGCTATGCGTATCCGACAAGCCGCTCCACGGCGAATTGAAGCTGCCGGGCATGGCGACGGATTTCTACAAGCGCCAGGTCGCCCAGCATCTGACGATCGGCATTCGCGTGATGGAGAAGCTTGCCGGAATGCCGCTGGAGCGGCTGCATTCGCGCAAGCTCAGAAGCTTCTCGGAAACGGCCTTCCAGTAGCTTGCCCGACCAGCCGAACATGAAGCAGGGCCGTGCTGGCCGCCGCCGCGAGCGCCTCGCCGTCTGGGCAAGCGCGCTTTGCGCGGCGCTTTACGTGCCGCTGGTCTTCGGCTTCTTCGGATGGCTGCACCACTCGCTCGACCTCTTCGCGCATTTCCGCTGGCATCTGGCGGTGCTGCTCGCGCTGGCAGGGCTGTTCGCCCTGCTCACACGAGCCTGGAGCATCGGGATCGTGTCGCTTCTCGCGGCGGGCGCGGCGCTCGTCACGACGCAGGGCATCGGCGGCGTACCCTTCTCGGGCCCGCAGCGCGTTGCGCTCCAGGCGGCGGACGGAAGCGAGCCGGTCTACCGGCTGCTCCACCTCAACCTGCGCTACGACAATCCGACGCCGGAGAAGGTGCTCTCGCTGATCGGGCGGACGCATCCCGACATAGTCACGCTCGCCGAAGTGTCGCCGATGTGGGCGGAAAAGCTGAAGCTGATCGAGGCGGCCTATCCGGATCCGCTGATCTGCGCATCGGACGTCCGCATCGGCGGCGGCGCGATCCTTTCATCGCGCCCGATGAGCGGCGGCCGCTGCTTCGATCGCGGCACCTTCGCGACGGCCGCCGTCAATTTGAACGGCCGGCAGGTGCATGCCGTTGCGCTGCATCTCGGCTGGCCCTGGCCCTCCGACCAATGGTGGCAGATCGAGCGGCTCGCGGTTCCGATGACGATGATCCGCAGTCCCGCGCTCGTGGCCGGCGACTTCAACGCGGTGTCGTGGAGCGCCGCCGTCACGGCGATGGCGAAGAGCGGCGGGCTCGACATCGTCGATCCGATCGGCGCCACCTGGTTCTATCGCAAGGCGCCGGCAGGGCTGCGCCCGTGGCTTGGGCTGGAGATCGACCATGTCATGGTCAAGGGCGGCATCGCCGTCCACTCGATCCGCGTCCTGGAGGACGTGGGCTCGGACCACGCGCCGGTGCTGGTCGAGTTCTCGCTGAGGCCAGTGGAGGAAGAACAGGAGCAGCCGGTGCAGGTGGTGCAGGCCGTCGATTAAGCGCCTGGAACTTCAGCATTGCCCCTCATCCGCCTGCCGGCACCTTCTCCCCGTCCTTAACGGGGAGAGGGTAAGGGTGAGGGGCAACAGCGTCCGTGAAACCCGGAAGCCACCCGCTTACATATTCGGATAGACCGGTCCCTCGCCGCCCTGCGGCGGCACCCAGTTGATGTTCTGGTTGGGATCCTTGATGTCGCAGGTCTTGCAGTGCACGCAGTTCTGCGCGTTGATGACGTAGCGAGCTTCGGGGTTGCTGTGCGAGATCTCGCCGCCCTTCGTCGGCGAGCCCGGGCCGCCGGCCAGCGAATTGCCGTCGGCGTCGACCCATTCATAGACGCCCGCCGGGCAGTAGCGGGTCGACGGCCCTGAGAAGACGCCGTATTCGGAGCGCTTCTGCAGTTCCGGATCGCCAACCTTGAGATGCACCGGCTCGTTCTCCTCATGGTTGGTGTTGGAGAGGAAAACCGAGGAAAGCCGGTCGAAGGTGAGCACGCCGTCCGGCTTCGGATAGGCAATCGGGCTATGCTTCGCCGCCGGCTCCAGCGTGGCGTAGTCGGGCTTGCCGTGCTTCAGCGTGCCGAAGGGCGAGAAGCCGACGAGCGTGTTCATCCACATGTCGAAGCCGCCGAGCGCGACCCCGCCGAGCGTGCCGAAGCGCGACCAGAGCGGCTTGACGTTGCGCACCTTCTTCAGGTCGCGGCCGATATCGGAGTCGCGCCATGCGTCCTCATAGCCCTTGAGTTCGTCGTTCGCCCGGCCCTCGGCAAGCGCCTCGGCCGCGTGCTCCGCCGCCAGCATGCCGGACAGGATCGCGTTGTGCGATCCCTTGATGCGCGGCACGTTGACGAATCCGGCCGAGCAGCCGAGGAGCACGCCGCCCGGGAATGAAAGCTTCGGCACGGACTGCCAGCCCCCCTCGGTGATGGCGCGGGCGCCGTAGGAGATGCGCTTGGCGCCCTCGAAGGTGCCGCGGATGGCCGGATGCGTCTTGAAGCGCTGGAATTCCTCGAAGGGCGCGAGATACGGGTTCTTGTAGTTCAGGTGGACGACGAAGCCGACGGCCACCTGGTTGTCCTCCATGTGATAGAGAAACGAGCCGCCGCCGGTGCCCATGTCGAGCGGCCAGCCGAAGGAGTGCTGGACGAGACCCGGCCTGTGGTTCTCCGGCTTCACCTGCCAGAGTTCCTTC
>JBQCFH010000227.1:0-18458 GCA_051959385.1 Rhizobiaceae bacterium
ATCCGCCTGCGACCGGTCCTGTGCCAGGCAGAACGCGAATGCTCTCAGCGATGGAATGAGGGTCAGCAGGTCGTTTCTGAACTCGGATGACACGATCGCCCCCTGTATTCCTCCAGGCGCACTGGGGTCCGAAGCCTTGCAAATATTCGGACCACGCAGGGCGGTTGCATTGACCGCGATCAAAAAAGCGGGTTGGCCGCGCCATTTTCCGCGAGTTGATCCGGGTCAATGAGGAGAGCGTTGCGACGGGATTAGCTGAGGTCCTTGCCGGATCAGCGGAAGGGGCAGTGGCGGCGGTCTTCCGCCTGCTCGGCCGCCATGTCTCCCATGGGGAGATCGAGGATATCAGGCATTCCATGAAGAAGCCGCTGCGCGAATTGTGGCCGGCGGGCTGAAACTGAACCTTTCCCGGTGGCGCCGGCGACATGGGGCGCGAGCATGGAGGCGCAAGGGGCAGGTCGCTTGCAGTGAGATGACCGGCCTGGCTACAGGCGGGGCGCTCTCGCTCCTTTTCTTTGCGTTCCGTCAAATGTACCATTCGCCGCGGCGGTAGAAGTTGCCTGGCAATTTGGAACGATCGAACCGCTGCACCCCGGCGCAAAAGGCGAGTGCATCGCTGTGTTGGCGGGCCCGTCTGCCGGGTTCGGGGAAGGTCATGCCGGCGAGAGATATACCCGGACTGCAGGGACGCTTTCTCCAGGCCGTCTTTTCGCGTCGGTTCGAAGGTTGGCCCGGCTATCTCCTGGCCGGGGCCGCGGCTGCGATCGCCTTCATCATTCGATTTCCGCTGCAGAGCCCCCTCGGCCATGCGGCGGTCTTCATCCTGTTCGTCCCCGCGATCCTGGTCGCGGCGATCGCCGGGGGCATCGGGCCAGGCCTCTTTGCCCTGGCTCTGTCGGTTCTCGGCACCTTCGTCCTCGCCGGCACCGATCCGACATTCTGGCTTCAGGTCTCGGTTTTCGTGATCGTCGGGCTTGTCATCGCCTGGATGGGCGAGATGCTGCACCATGCGCGCCGGGCGCTCGACAGGACCGAAAGCACGCTGCGGGCAAGCGAGACGCATCTGCGCTCGATCCTCGACACCGTTCCGGACGCAACCGTCGTTATCGACGAGGCCGGAACCATCACCTCCTTCAGTGCCGCAGCGGTCCGCCAATTCGGCTATGCGACGGAAGAGGCCATCGGCCGCAACGTGAACATCCTCATGCCCGAGCCGTATCGTACGGAACACGACGGCTATATCCGCCACTATCTCGCAACCGGCGAGAAGCGCATCATTGGCATCGACCGCGTGGTGGTCGGACGTCGGAAGGACGGCTCAACCTTTCCGATGAAGCTGGCCGTCGCCGAAATGCGGTCCGCTGGCCGCACTTACTTCACCGGCTTTATTCGAGACCTCACCGAGCGTCAGCAGTCGGAGGAGCGCCTGCAGGAACTTCAAGGCGAGTTGGCCCGGCTCGCTCGGCTGAACGAGCTTGGCGAGATGGCATCCACGCTCGCGCATGAACTGAACCAGCCGCTGGCCGCCATCGCCAACTATGCGCAGGGCTGTGTGAGATTGCTCAAGAGCTCGGGCGGCTCCGTATCGCCGCAGCTGAAGGAGGCGCTCGAGGAGACGGCGCGGCAGTCGTTGCGCGCTGGCGACATTATCCGACATCTGCGCGAGTTCGTCAGCCGTGGAGAGACCGACAGATCGGCAGCCGACGTTCGCAAGCTGATAGAGGAAGCGGGCGCACTAGCGCTGGTGGGCTCACGCGAACAGGACGTGCGGTCGGTGTTCGAGTTCGCCCCAGATACCGGAACCGTGCTGGTGGACCGAGTTCAGATCCAGCAGGTTCTTATCAACCTCATTCGCAACGCGATGGAAGCCATGCGCGAATGCAGGCGACGCGAGCTTGCGGTCCGCGCCAAGCGAAACGGCGAGGGCCATGTCATGATCGAGGTGGCGGACACGGGCCCCGGGATCTCGGAAGACATCGCAGCCCGGTTGTTCGAGCCTTTTGTCACCAGCAAGCCGAACGGCATGGGTATCGGCCTCTCGATTTCCAGGCGCATCATCGAGGCCCATGGCGGCAGCCTTACGGCCAGCCGCAATTCCGAGGGCGGCGCGACCTTCCGTATCGACTTGCCAACAGAAGCGGACGAGGCTTCCCATGCGGATCGGTGACTATGTCGTTCACGTCGTCGATGACGAGGAGGCAGTTCGCAAATCTTTGGCTTTCCTGCTTGCGACGGCAGGTTTTCCTGTACGCGTTCACGAGTCCGCTATGGGATTTCTCGCGGCTGCGCCGGCGGCCGGCAAAGCGTGCCTCGTTACCGACCTGAAGATGCCGGACCTGAGCGGTGTTGAGTTGCTGGAAAGGCTGAACGGGATGGGCGTCATGGTGCCGACGGTGGTCATCACCGGCCATGGCGACGTGCCGATGGCGGTGGCGGCGATGAAGGCTGGGGCCGTCGACTTTATCGAGAAGCCTTTCGAAGATGAGGTTCTGATCGAAGCCGTCAAGCGGGCGGCGGCCCGTCTAGATAACGTCGTGGAGATCTCCCACGACACACAGGCTCTTCGGGCCCGGTTGGAAGACTTGTCCGAGCGGGAGCGCCAGGTTCTCTCCATGATCGTGGCGGGACTGCCCAACAAGACTATCGCCTATGACCTTGGAATAAGCCCGCGGACGGTCGAGGTCCATCGCGCCAACATCATGTCCAAGATGCACGCGCGCAGCCTTCCGGAACTTGTGCGTATGTCAATTGCCATGGATCCTGCAGGCAAACACAGTTAGGCAGCGCGGCCGAGTTTCTCCGGCCTGTTTCTCCTCTTTTTGATCCGACGCAATGCCCTACGCGCAGCCGCGCGCGAAAAACGGTTTTGAGCAGACCCTAAGGGGGACGCCGGGAGGAGTCGTTGCGTGGTCAGTCCTCGACCATCCTAGTCGCTGCGCCGAATGCAGCTTTCAGGCACTCACTCGTATTTGCGCTGGAGAGCGACGGTTTCACTGTTGATGCGCATGCCGAGGCGACCGACGCCTTCGCTTCCAACGGGGCGCGAGACGCCGCCTGCGCGGTGGTCGACGACGATGCGGTGGCGGACTGGACGCTGGTCTCCGGGCAAATCGACCGCTTCGGGCGCCCTGTCATCCTGCTGGTCGGGTTCCTCCAAACGGCGCCGGCGCTGCCTTTCGCGCGATTCCTCATGAAGCCGTTTCTCGGCGAGCCGCTTCTCAAGGCAGTGCGCGACGCAGTCGCCGGCGTGCTCTAGTCGCAGCGACGAAATAGCGATTGGCTGCGCCGCAGCGGCAATCCGCAAAGTTCTAGCTGTGACCTAGGTAGATTCCCGTACGGATAGAACCGAATTTCGGATCGCCCTTGTTGGCGCCAATGATCGGCTGTCAGCTTCAGGAGACGATCATGGCTTACCTCGAAACCTTCCAAACACCGTCATCTCCGATCCACTCGAGGTCCAGCGGACCGGCCGGCCAACTGGTAGCATTCGAGGCGGCTACCCTGTTCCCCGCCGGAACTGAAATCTATGCGCAGGGTGAAAAGAGCGACAGCCTGTACAAGGTCGAGTTCGGCGCAATCCGCATCTATCGCCTGCTCGCCGACGGCCGCCGCCAGATCTCGGCTTTCCATCTCGCGGGCGAGATCTTCGGGTTCGAGGCCGACAAGATCCATCATTTCTTCGCGGAAGCGATTTGCGCCACCGGCGTTCGCGCGCTGCGCACCGCATCGCGCCAGAACGAGTTCGCAAGCGAGCTTCTGCCCGTTGCGCTGGAAGGGCTGGTAAGGGCGCAGGAACATCTTCTCGTGCTTGGGCGCCAGAATGCCGTGGAGCGCGTCGCGGCCTTCCTGGCGGACATGTCGGAGCGCCAGGGCGGCCTCAGCAGGATCGAACTGCCGATGTCTCGCACGGACATTGGAGACTATCTCGGCCTGACCATCGAGACCGTATCCCGCGTCTTCTCGAAGCTTCGCCAGAAGGGCGTCATCCGCCTGCCGAGCCTGCGCAGCGTCGAGATCACGAAATGGCAGACGTTGCAAGACCTGGCCGCCTGATCATGGCAGGGAACTCGCCGAACGGATTTTCAACGTCGATGTTCGATGCCGGACCGATGTGGCAACCGATATCAGGCGCCCCATTTGGTCGGGAGCTTGAACTCGCCGTCATCGATAGTGACGGCATTCACGCCCTTATTTTCCCATGTCGGCGCACGCTCACGGGTTGGATGAGGGTCGGCACCAAGGAAAGGGTCGACGTGTCGCCCACGCATTGGCGCGACTGGACCGTGTGAAGTCCACCCCAGCCGCTTTCCCGCCCTTCTCGATTGCGGCATTCTTGTCTTTTGCAGGCTGGCCATGAAAGGAATGATCCTCGAGAAACCGGGAATGCCGCTCACGCCTTTCGATCGGGCCGATCCGGTGCCTGCTCCCGGCGAGATCAGGCTCCGTGTCGAGGCTTGCGCGGTATGCCGGACGGACCTGCATGTCATCGAAGGCGAACTGGAGCGCCCGAAGCTGCCTCTTGTGCCGGGCCATGAAATCGTCGGCATCGTGGACATGGTCGGCGACGGGGTGGACGCGGCGCGGATCGGCGGCCGCGTCGGCGTGCCGTGGCTCGGCCATACCTGCGGCGCCTGTCCTTATTGCTGCGCGGGCGTGGAAAATCTCTGTGATCGCCCGCTTTTCACCGGCTACACCCATGTTGTGGCCGACGCGGATTTCGCGTTCGATCTGGATGAGGATGCTGACGCCGTCTCGATCGCGCCCCTGCTATGCGCCGGGCTCATCGGATGGCGCTCGCTCAAAAAAGCGGGCGAGGGGAAACGGATCGGGCTTTACGGCTTTGGCGCCGCGGCCCACATCATTGCGCAGGTATGCGTCTGGCAGGGTCGTGAGGTGCATGCCTTCACCCGGCCGGGCGACAAAGAGGCGCAGCATTTCGCGTCAGACCTTGGCGCCGTATGGGCCGGCGGATCGGACGAGGCGCCGCCCGTTGCGCTCGACGCCGCCATCATCTTCGCGCCGGTCGGCGCGCTGGTGCCGGCGGCGCTCTCGGCGGTGCGCAAGGGCGGTCGCGTGGTCTGCGGCGGCATCCATATGACCGATATCCCGGCCATGCCATATCGGCTGCTGTGGGGGGAGCGCGAGCTGGTTTCGGTCGCCAACCTGACGCGTAAGGATGCCGAGGAGTTCTTTCCGGTGGCGCGGGATGCGGGTGTGCGCACCCATACCAGCCGTTATCCTCTCGACCGCGCCAACGAGGCGCTCGCGGATTTGCGGGAGGGCCGTCTAAGCGGGGCGGCGGTACTCGTGCCTTGAAAGGCCGGTCGTTCAGCGGGCGCTTTTGCCAAGCGCATGCATGGCGGCGAGCCATTTCCTACGCCGCGCGTCGCTGACGCTTTCGACCATGCCGAACAGCGATTCCCTGACCGGGCCGATGCCGACGAAGTTAAGGATATTGCGTCGGATGCCGGCGACGCCGTGGCCGAGATACCAGAATCGATAAATCGGCGCCGGCATGCCCATCGTGACGATGAGACGGGCCGAATGGCCCTTCAGCAGCGTTGTGAGGGAGCCATCCTTTCCCGCTTTCGGATAAGCGAACGCCAGCCCCGGCCGCATGACCTGCTCCAGGAATCCCTTCAGCAGAGCGGGCATGGTGCCGAGCCACAGCGGGAAGACGAAGACGATGTGCTCGGCTCGCCGGATCGCTTCCGCGGCATCCTTGATGTCGGGAGAGACCATGCCGTGCTGGAATTCCTGCATTGAACCCAAAAGCGGAAAGTCCAGACGCGCCACGTCGATCCGGCGCACCTCGTGACCGGCCGATCGCGCGCCTTCGGCATAGCTATCGGCGAGCGCCCGGCACAAGCGCTTAGGGCTCAGGTCGGGATGGCCGAGAATGACAACGATGCGACGCGGCATGGAGAGTCTCCTTCTGGAAACCGCATGCTAGCCCCCCGATGTCCGCTCACCTTGACGTCTGTCAAGGATGGCCGCGCATCACGTTCCGGTGCTCGCGCGAGAAGAACCATCTCTTGGCTACTTCCGAGGCGGCGAGGTAGGTGATTGTGATCGCCATCAGGCCGCCCACGAGCGGTACGGAAAGTGGCACGAAGGCGAACCAGTGCGCGCCAGGCAGATAGGGGATGGCGACGGCGAACAGCCCGACCAATGCCGTCAGCCACGACAAAAGCGCGCTGGGGCGGCTTTGCCAAAATGCCCTGCGGGTGCGCACGATGAGCACGATCGCCAGTTGCGTCAGGAGAGATTCCACGAACCATCCGGTACGGAACGTCTCGGCGCTTGCATGGATCGCCAAAAGCAGGAAACCGAAAGTGAGGAAGTCGAAGCAGGAACTCGTCAGGCCGAAATAGATCATGAAGCGGCGTATCGAACCGATGTCCCATCGCCGCGGCGTTTCGATCTGTTCGGCATCGACCCGGTCGCCGGCGATGGCGAGCGACGGTAGCGAGGAGAGCAGGTTATTGAGCAATATCTGCGGCGCGAGGAGCGGCAGGAACGGCAGGGCGAGCGAGGCGAAGGCCATCGAGACCATGTTGCCGAAATTCGCGCTGGTGGTGATGGCGATGTATTTCATCGTGTTGGCGAATGTCTTGCGGCCGTCATCGACGCCGCGGGCGAGGACGCCCAGATCGCGCTCGAGCAGGATGAGGTCGGCGGCTTCACGGGCGACGTCGACAGCGCTATCGACAGAGATGCCGATATCGGCCTCGTGAAGAGCCGGGGCGTCGTTGATGCCGTCGCCGAGATAGCCGACCACATGGCCGCGTCGGCGCAGCGCAGCAATGATGCGTTCCTTCTGGTTGGGGTCGATCTCGGCGAAGATGTCGGTGCGATGGGCGCGGGCGAACAGCGCCTCCTTGGTCAGCTTCGCCAGTTCGTCGCCAGTCAGCACGTTGCGATGCGATAGACCGATGGTCTCGGCTAAATGCCGGACGACATGCCGGTTATCGCCGGAGATGACCTTGACCTTGATGCCTCGCGCGGCGAGCGCCTCCAGCGTGATGTCGACTCCGGGTTTGGGAGGATCGAGAAAAAGCAGGAAGCCTGCGAAGGCGAGATCCGCCTCGTCCTCGCGGCGATAAGCTTCCCGTGAGGGAAAGCGACGCACGGCGAGGCCGAGAACACGATAGCCCTCGGCGCTCCAGCCGCGCACCCGGTCGTCGATCGATTTTGAATCGAGCTCGCCTAACGGCAGCGCACCAGACGGGCCGAGGATGGAGGAACAGGCGGCGGCAATACTGGCTACCGCGCCCTTGCAGATCATTAGATCCTCGCCGTCTCCCATCCGTCGGACGATGACCGACAGCCGCTTTCGGACAAAATCATAGGGTATCTCGTCGACCTTGATAAATCCGGACAATTCGTCGTCGGGAGCACGCGCGGAAACGATCCCCTCGTCCAATGGGTTCGCCATGCCTGTCTGCAACGTTGCGTTGAGCAGTGCCCAGAGCTTGACCTGGGAAGATGCCGCCCCGTCAGGATCAGTGCAGGCGTCGAGACGGATGACGCCTTCGGTAAGCGTGCCGGTCTTGTCGGTACAGAGTATATCGATGCTGCCCAAGTTCTCGATGGCGTCGAGACGCCGTACGATAACGCCTGCGGCCGCCATGGTGTGTGCGCCGCGCGCCAGAGTGACGCTGATGATGGCCGGCAGAAGCTCCGGAGTGAGGCCCACGGCCAGGGCCAGCGAGAAAAGCAGTGAATCGATGGCCGGGCGCTGCAGCAGGAGGTTTGCAAAGAAGACGAGGATGACGATGACCAGCATGATCTCCGTCATCAGATAGCCGAAGCGGCGGATGCCGCGCGCGAAATCGGTTTCCGGTACGGTACGCGCGATCGCTGCCGCGATTGCCGCGAATTCCGTGTCCTTGCCCGTCAATACGGCCAGCATGGTGCCTGTGCCGCTGCGTACGGACGTGCCGGTGAAGACCGCATTGCCGCGTTGGCTGATGGGTGCATCCGCGGGAGAGAGACCAGGCGCCTTCGCCACCGGGAAGCTCTCGCCGGTGAGCACCGCCTCGCTGACGTTGAGATCACGCGCCTCAAGCAACACGCCATCGGCCGGTATCAGGTTTCCGGCCGATAGCCGTATGACGTCGCCCGGCACGATATCTTCGATGGCAACACCTGTCTCCGTGCCATTGCGCAGGACAGATGCCTTGCGCGAGATGCGCGCCTTCAGCGCCTCCATCGCTCTCGACGCGCCGTATTCCTGGGTGAAGGAAAGGGCGCAGCTTGCCAGAATGATGGCGGCGATAATGAACGCCTCGCTACCTTCGCCGACCAAGGCCGAGACGGCGGCCGCGAAGATCAGAATGAGTACCAGCGGACTACGGAACTGCCGCGCGAAGGCCGAAACGGCGGAGGCGCCGCCCTCGCGCCCGATCGCGTTCGGCCCGGCCGAACGGAGCCTGGTCGCGGCCTCGGCGGAGGATAGGCCGCCGGCGTGCGAGCGCAGATCGGTGACAAGCTTTTCCGCCGGCGCCGCCCAGTACATGGCGGGAACGCCGGCGGATAGCGGAGACGAAGGATGTTGGATCCGGTTTTCCCGAAAGAGGGTTCCGCGAGCCATCAGTCGATGCAGAGTCGTCGACATGGCGCAAGGCGCCGCGCCTTCCTAGTTGGCAAGGAGCCGGTTGGTCGAGGAATCCTCGATCAGAGAGCGGGTCACCCCTCCGAATGCCCATTCGCGCAGCCGGCTGTGTCCATAACCGCCAGCGATGACAAGGTCCGCGCCGATCTCTATGGAGGCGGTGAGGAGCGCTTCCGCGGCATCCATCTTATCGGCATCGAGAACTTCCGAACGCGCCTTGACTCCATGCTTCATCAGAAAGCGCACTACATCGGCGACGCTGTCGCGCGCCGACACTCGGTCGTCCTCCACAATTGTCGCCACCAGGACATGGCGTGCAGCGACCAGGAAGGGCAAGGCATCGACCACGGCACGACGGGACTCGCGCGTATCCTTCCAGGCGACAAGGACATTCTCCGCGGTCATCGGTCGGTGATCCTTCGAGGCGAACAGGATCGGCCGACCGGCAGAAAGGATGAGCTCGCCAGGGTCTATGGTCCGCAGCCGGCTTCTGGCTCCGTCGTCATCCGACCCGGTGATAATCAGGTCGGCAGCCCTCGCATTCAAAGCGAGAAGCCTGGTCGGTTCGCCGACCATGCCTCGCCATGAGGCCCTGTTGCTATCGCGTGTGAAGGTATCGAACTCCGACTTCAATGCCTTCAATCCGTCTTCAATGTCTTCGAGTTGCAGACGAATTGCCTCTCCGGTCGCGCCGCCATCCATATCTCCCGGCATGAGGAGAAATGCTTCCGCTGCTGCAAATCCGATCAAGCTCGCTTCGTATCGGTGCGCGATTTCCCACGCAAAGTTCAGCCGCGGTGTCGCGGGCCTATCGATATCGAGTTGCACCATTATCGTGTTGTAGGCCATGGTTCATCTCTCCTTGAACGGGTCGAGCCAGTTGCCGAGCGTGGCTTCGACGCTTTCCAGGCCTTATAGAGCCTTATGCACCCGCCTTTCCTTGCGGCAGATCAAGACTTTCTGCCGATTCCGTTTCGGCGGGACCGGAGGTTGTTTTCGGGGTTCGGGGGCTGCCCCTGTCAATCCTGTTTGTCCTTCGAGCTCTTGCGCGAAATCAATGACGAGCAATCAGCCACGTGCACTCGATAAGGCCGACCTATGACAACCATGGCGGCCCCAGGAGAGCGTTCCGGATGCGACTGCAGGCTTTACTTCCCTTCGTCACTCATCCCGACCCGATCTCGGACGCGATCGTGGAACATGCGATAGCTGCGGCGCGGCTGGCCGGCGCCGAGATTCACGCGCTGGCGATCAACGTCGACATTCCGCCCGTCTCCAGCGCGCTCTCGCGGCTTCTTCTGGACGTGCCGGAAATGATTCGCGCAGCGGAAGCCTTGAGCCGGCAGCGGGGCGATCACCTCCTCGCGCGGATCGCGCAATCAGGATCGGAGGCGGGCATCGTGGTGACGACGAAAGCAGTATCAGCGCCGCTGGCCATCCTGAGAGACACGGCGGCTATCCGCGCGCGCTACTTCGACCTGGCGCTGATCGGGCTTGAAGCAGACAACCCTTCTGCGCGGGCGACGGCCGAAGCAGTGATTTTCGGCGCGGGCCGCCCGTCGATCCTGTTACCCGATCATTGCGGCGTCGGCACGTTCGATCATGTTGCGATCGCCTGGGACGGTAGCCGCGTGGCCGCGCACGCACTGGCCGACGCGCTTCCTTTCATCCGATGCGCCAGCCGCATCTCGGTTCTGACCGTCTTCGATGACAAGCCGCTGGAGGATAACGACGCAGGTAAACGGCTTACAGAGGGATTGCGGAGCCGCGGTCTCAATGCTGAGGCGGTGTCGCTCAATGCGCGGGACTGCCCGATATCCGAGACGCTCCAGCAGCAGGCGCTGGAAAAAGATGCAAGCCTTCTCATTATGGGCGGCTATGGGCATTCGCGCGTGCGCGATTTCGTGCTGGGGGGCGCCACGCAAGGAGTACTGAGCAATCCGCTGATGCCCGTGCTGATTTCGCACTGATCCCTGAGAACACTACGGCATGTCCAGGCCGGGCGCGAGAGACAGGATGGGCATCATCGTCTGGCTGAGAGCTGGAGTTCCTTGTCACCGCTGCCGCCAGGACCGAGCCGGGTGTGATCCACGACGCCGGCGACGCCGCGTACGCTTTCCGAGACGACGCGCGCCGCCTCTTTCTCGGTTGCCGAGCCCACGCTTCCCCAAAGATGCACGACGCCGTCGGAAACGATGACCGACAGCTTTACGAGATCGTCGAAGGCGGTTTCGCCCAGCCTGCTCAGAATGCTGCGCCTGATCGCCGTGTCGCCGGGCGCGCAATCATCCGGTTCGGCCATTGCGACCAGGCCGAGCAGGTCGACGCGGCTGACGATGCCGACGAGCCGGCCCTCACGCGTCACCGGGATGCGTTTGACACGATGTTCATCCATCAGGGCGGCGACATGGCCGACCGGCGCTTCCTCCTCGGCGGCAATTACACCCTTGGTCATCACGTCGGCTACCTTCCAGCTATGGCTCTTGACGAAGGCGGCAGCCCGCTCGGCAAGGCTCCGATTGCCGCTTACCTCACCTTGCATCTGGGAACAGATCTCTTTCCTGCGGAGCAGATCGCCTTCCGTGATCATGCCCACCAGCACGTTGCGATCATCGACCACCGGGAGCCCGCTAACCCTTTTCTCCAGCATGATCTGGGCGGCGTGTTTCACGCTGCTATCGGGGCCCACAGTAACCACATGCGGTTTCATCAGATCCTTGGCACGCATCGGCTCTCTCCGTTGGGCCATGGCGATGTCGCTCGAGACACGGCCGTCGACGTCTGCTTGTCCTGAGATTTCGACTCTTCCAGGCTGGCCGCCTTGCGATGGATCAAAGTCAGTCGACGGAGCATTGCCTTTTTACACCTCCATCGACTTATCTCGGGAAAGGGAACCCGAAAGTTTGCGCTCCGGCGCATGCACAAGGCCGCCGCTTGGCGTGACGGTCACGTGGTTTTGAGTCAAATCAAGGCCGCTGCGCGAATTTGAGTGATGCTGCGCCCGATTTGCAGGGAGTCCGGGCGATGAAAGGCATGCTTGCAGCGATAGCGTCCATTCTATGGGCTTGTTCGCCAGGCGCCGCTCAGGAAATGAGCTATGGACAGACCGAATATCTGAATTCCTGCGCGATTTGCCACGGCAGTACAGGGACGGGCGATGGCCCGCTGGCCGACCAGCTATTGAAACGTCCTGCTGATCTGACGCTCCTGTCCGAGCGAAACGGCGGCGAATTTCCCTATTGGCTGGTCTATGCCACCATCGACGGCCGCCATGCGGCCAACCAGCGCGACTACCGCGACATGCCGATCTTCGGGGATCGGTTCCTGAAGCGCGACGTCAAGAAATACGGACCAAAAGGTGGCGAGGCCATCACGACCGAACGAATCCACCAGCTCGCCGAATACGTTCAGTCATTGCAGCGACAATGAAGGGGCAAGCCACCGTGCACGGCGCCATTGCGGCGGTGGCGGATGACGCCCGATGACCTAATTCTACGTGTCTACCCCAAGGAGCGGACGGCCAGGGAGAAATGTCGTGGGAGAGTTGTGCGACCCGAAGGAACTCGAACTCATCGATCGCTATTGGCGGGCTGCAAACTATCTCTCGGTCGGACAAATATATCTTCTCGACAACCCCTTGCTGAAGCAACCGCTTCGGCCCGAACACATCAAGCCCCGCCTGCTCGGCCATTGGGGCACCACTCCGGGCCTCAACTTTATCTATGCGCACCTGAATCGGATTATCCGGGCGCGGGACGCCGATATGATTTATATCTGCGGCCCAGGTCATGGCGGGCCGGGAATGGTCGCCAACACATATCTTGAGGGCACCTACAGCGAGATATATCCGGACGTCAGCTGCGACGAGGCCGGCCTGCGCAAGCTGTTTCGGCAGTTCTCCTTTCCAGGCGGAATTCCGAGTCACGCGGCTCCCGAAACGCCGGGCTCGATCCACGAGGGCGGCGAACTCGGCTACGCACTCGCCCATGCCTATGGCGCGGCGTTCGATAATCCCGACCTCGTGGTTGCCTGCGTGATCGGCGATGGCGAGGCCGAGACCGGCGCGCTGGCGGCTTCCTGGCATTCGAACAAGTTCCTCGACCCAGTGCATGACGGCGCCGTCCTGCCGATCCTGCACCTGAACGGATATAAGATCGCCAATCCCACCATACTTGGCCGGATGGCCCCCGAGGAACTGCGGAGCCTGCTGGTCGGCTACGGGCATGAGCCGTTCTTCGTCGAAGGAGACGATCCGGTCGCAATGCACCGCGAGATGGCGGAGACGCTGGATGCCGTCTTCGTCCGCATTCGCAAAATCCAAAACGAGGCACGACAATCCGGCAGGGTGGAACACCGGCCGCGCTGGCCAGTGATCGTACTACGAAGCCCGAAAGGATGGACTGGTCCCAAAGAGGTGGACGGCAAGAAGGTGGAAGGGTTCTGGCGGGCCCATCAGGTCCCGATTACGGATCCCCGGAGCAATCCAGACCATCTCCGCCTTTTGGAAGAATGGATGCGCGGCTATCACCCCGAGGAACTTTTTGACGCTTCAGGAAAGCTAAGGAATGAGCTTCGAGCGTTGGCGCCCTCCGGCAATCGCCGAATGGGGGCCAATCCACACGCCAATGGCGGGGCGCTCAGGCGCGAGCTGCGACTGCCGGATTTTCGCGACTTCGCCGTGGCCGTGCCGCATCCGGGGGGCGCAAAGGCCGAGGCCACTCGCGTCATGGGCATGTTTCTCAAGGAGGTCGTGCGGCTGAACGCGAATGCGCGCAATTTCAGGATCATGGGACCGGACGAGACAGCGTCGAACAGGCTGGACGCGGTGTTCGAGGCGACTGAACGCGTTTGGTTGGAGGAAATTGAGCCCTATGACGTTCACCTTGCCCGGGACGGACGCGTGCTTGAGGTGCTGAGCGAGCACCTTTGCCAAGGCTGGCTCGAGGGCTATCTGCTGACGGGCCGGCACGGCCTGTTCTCCTGCTACGAGGCCTTCATCCACATCGTCGATTCCATGTTCAACCAGCATGCCAAGTGGCTTAAGGTCTCGCGTGGACTTGCCTGGCGGCGGCCGATCGCATCGTTGAATTATCTGCTGACGTCCCATGTCTGGAGGCAGGACCATAACGGCTTCAGCCACCAAGACCCCGGCTTTGTGGACCTCGTCGCCAACAAGAAGGCGGATATCGTGCGCATCTACCTTCCGCCTGACGCGAACACGCTTCTTTGGGTCACGGATCATTGCCTGCGCACCTACGACCGCATCAATGTCATCGTCGCCGGAAAGCAGCCGGCGCTGCAATGGCTGACGATCGAAGACGCCGCCGGGCATTGCAAGACCGGCATCGGCATATGGGAATGGGCCGGAACCGAGAACGGCGGAACCGAGCCGGACGTCGTGATGGCCTGTGCCGGGGACGTGCCGACGCTGGAGACGCTCGCGGCGGTGGACCTCCTGCGCAAGATGGTTCCGGATCTCGCCATCCGTGTGGTCAACGTCATGGACTTAATGGCGCTGCAGCCCAAGGAGCGGCATCCGCATGGCCTGGCGAACGCGGAGTTCGACAGGCTCTTTACGACGACATGCCCCGTGATCTTCGCCTATCACGGCTATCCCTATCTCATCCACCGGCTGACCTACAAACGGACCAATCACCACAATTTTCACGTGCGCGGCTTCAACGAGGAAGGGACGACGACGACACCGTTCGATATGGTGGTGCTTAATGAACTGGATCGCTATCACCTGGCCATGGAAGCCATCGACCGGACACCCGGACTAGGCGTCAAGGCGGCCGAAGCCAGGCGGCAGCTTGGCAACAAGCTGGTGGAGCACTCGCGCTACGTCAGGGAGCATGGCGAGGACATGCCGGAAATCCAGAACTGGAGCTGGCCGTACAAGACGGCGGCGCAGGCGGGTGACTGAGCCGACCGCAAGAGGCTACAGAACAATATCGTAGGTACTCGGCCCATCGGGGGCTTGTCGATTATAGCGGCAGGCTCTGAGCTCCGCAGTGTGTCCACCCGATCCCGATCGGGAAGGCTGAGCTTGTGGAGGCTTCGGCAATTCTCAGGCCGACGGGAAGCCCCTCAACGATGCTCGGTCGAAAACGAATTGTTAGCGCGTCGAGGGCGGACAGCCTCCGCAGGCCGCTATCACATGATCCGTAGCAGCTTGATGTCAGGAAGGATCCGCTGCATCACACGGTCGCCGCGTATGAAATAGTGATAAAGAGCCGCAGCCGTGTGCAATCCGACCAGCGCCAGCAGTGCATAGTTCGCAAGCAGTCCGTGGACGTCGCCTGTCCAGCCCCAGCCTGGTGCCCGAGTTGCCATGATCTTTGGCATCTCAAAGACGCCAAAGACGGAGACCGGCATGCCGCGCCAGCAGGCGTTGATCCAGCCAAGAATTGGTAACGCGAACAATAAAAGGTATAGAGCCCAGTGCACGACGCGTGCCGACGTCCTCTGCCAAGATGGAATGTCGTCTTCTGGTTCCGGTGCGTCATGCGAAAGGCGCCAGGCGAGCCTGACGACAGTAACGAAGAGGATCAGCACGCCGAACGAAAAATGCAGGCTGATGAGCGTCGTAACAGGGGTATCACGGCGGATGTCCGGCATAACCCAGGCCAAGATGAACTGCACGATGAGCAGCGCCAGAATGAGCCAATGCAGCGCCTTAGCCGTGCTGGTGTAGGCGCCGCGTTTCGTCTTCTTCATGGAATAAGCCTTCCGCTTTCGCAGCTTGGTTCGAACGTCGGCCTAAGGCAAAAGGAAGGCCGTCCAGATACAATTTCCTAAAGATCAAGCATGGATTCCGTCGCTTCCACAGCCGCACCTTGCAAGCTTTGGAACGGAGATGTCGGTAGGGTGTAGGACAATCAGATAGCGCCCAATGATCATGCGTTATCACAGCGCTGGCTGGCCGGCGTCGTCGGCTTTCCATGAAACTACTGCACCAACGGCGAGACGCTGGCTTCCAGATCGACGCCATCGATCTCGGCCTGCCCCGCGAGCAGGCTGATATATTGCCGAAGAGCTTTCTCCTCGACGGAGGAGCTTAGCCTTTTGGCGATATGGTCACGAGCGATCTCGAAGGGTAGATTCTTTCCCGGAATGCGCCGGTCGATGGCGACGATATGGAAGCCGTAGCGCGTCCTGACGAGTTCGCGCAGGATGCCGGTCGGACCGAGCCTGAACAGCGCCTGCTCGAATTCCGGCACCATGTCACCGCGTCCGACCTGGCCGAGATTGCCGCCCTGTTCGCCGGAGGGGCAGTTGGAAAGCTCCGCGGCAAGTTCGGCGAATCGATCCGGCTCGGCCAGAAGCGTGTTCAGCGCCGCTTCGGCACGCGCCCTGATCTGCGGCACGTTCACCTGCGGCGTCACCTGGAACAGTATGTGCCGCGCATGGACGAGATCGCCGCTCTCGAATTCGGACGGATTCTGCTCGTAATAGCGGCGGCATTCGGCGTCGGTTGGCTTCGGCGTGGTCACTTCCTTTTCGAGCAGTGTTTCGATCGCGGCCTCAATTGTACCGTCATCCTCGTTAGCCGGATCGAGCAGGCCGATCGCAACCGCGCGCTGCCGCAGAAGTTCGCGCGCCGCCGCGAACTCGGCCGGAGCATCGGCGTCGACTGCAACCGCCATGCCGTTGATCGAGAGGATCATGACCGTACCGGCTCGTCGGCGCGCGTCTTCGGCGTCCGCACGATCTGATAGGGCCGGAAAAGATAGGCGAGAGCGCCGGCCCCGCTCCAAATATGGATCATGCGGGTGAAAGGCGAGGCGAGGAAGAGCGTGAAGCCCAGCAATATGTGAAGCTTGTAGGTGAGCGGCACGTGCAGCATGAGAGCCGCCGCCCCGCTGTCGAGCGTGACGATGCCCTTCACGTAGCTCGTCAGCGTCTCGAACAATTCGCCATCCATATGGAACGCCGATAGCGGCACGGTGAGCAGGCCGAGCAAAAGCTGCAGCCACAGCATGAGCGTGATAGCGATGTCCCACTTGCGGCTGTTCAGCCGGATGCGCGGATCGGCCAGACGCCGGTGGATGAGGATCGTTAGGCCGACGATGGCGAGCAGCCCGGCGATGCCGCCCACGATCATGGCGAGAAGCTGGTGCGCGACCGGCGTCAGCGCCCAGTCCACCGCCCAGTGTGGCGCCAGAAAGCCGGCGAAATGGCCGAGGATGACGACGATGACGCCGTAGTGGAAGAGATTTGAACCCAGCCGAAGCTCGCGCTTGCGCAGCATCTGCGAGGAATCGCTTTTCCATGTGTAGGGCTCGCGGTCGAAGCGGATCAGGCTGCCAATCAGGAGCACGACCAGGCAGATATAGGGATAGACCGCAAAAAGCAGCGTGTTGACGTAGGAATTGGTGAGCATTGACCTTCCTCCTCACATC
Source organism: Rhizobiaceae bacterium (assembly GCA_051959385.1). GTDB lineage: Bacteria > Pseudomonadota > Alphaproteobacteria > Rhizobiales > Rhizobiaceae > Mesorhizobium_L. The sequence goes on from JBQCFH010000227.1 coordinate 17,023, forward strand.
GCGGAACCGCCGCCACCGGGGGCGCTGGCGTCGGCAAAGGCGGGCCGTTCGACCCAGTCGCGGTCGATCGCTTCCGGCTGTTCGGCAATCGGCCTCACGCCTGCAGTATCGACGGGCTTCTCGCCGGCGATCACGAGAAGGGCTTGCGGCACCGCGGCGTAGCGGCTTTGCCGAGCGAGCAGCGATCGGGCGATTGAACGGATGATATGGGCACAGTCGGCCAGCATCTCGCGAGCTTCCGCCACGCCGCGCCGGCTGAGATATTCGAGCACGACCGGCAGGTAGTCCGGCAGTTCGGAACGGGTCAGCTCAAGGCCGGCGGCGGCGTAGAGCGCCTTCAACTCGACCATTGCCGCGCCACGGTCGCGGCCGTCCCCGTGCAGGTGCTCGAACAGGTGCAGCGAGAGCGCCCGCCCGCGGTCGAAGAGATCTACATAGCGCTCCTCCACAGCCAGCAGGTCGCCTTCTCCGATTTCGCCGATCAGGGCGAACAGCGCCTCGCGCTCACGCACGCCCACGACCTTCGAGGCGCGTATCACCTCGGCGATCTCGGGTAGCGCCTCCCTCAACTCCTGGCTTGGGTAGGAGAGCAGCACGCTGAAGGCCTTGAAGATCAGCATCAGATAACCCTCACGTATCGAGCGGCCGCATGGGGTTCAGCTTGCGCCGGCCCATCTTGCCGCCGAAGAGGGTGGAATGCGGCGGGCCGAAATCGCAGCCATTGCCGAAGGTGAACCCGCAGGAGCCCTTCAGCCCGTATGCGTCCTCCGCCTCCTCGCGGTGGCCGGTCGGGATAACGAAGCGGTCCTCGTAATTGGCGATGGAGAGAAAGCGGTGCATCTCCTCCACCTGCGTCATTGACAGTCCTGCCTGAGCCAGCACGGCCTTGCCGTCGCCTTCGCCAAGCTGGCGCTGGCGGAAATAAATGCGCATGGCCAGCATCCGCTCCAAAGCCGAGACGATGGGCGCCTCGGCGCCCGCTGTCAGCAGATTGGCGAGATAGCGCACCGGGATGCGCAGCGAGCGAACATCCGGGATTTCACCGACCGTGTCGATCGCGCCGGCATTGGCGTGCGACTGGATCGGCGAGAGCGGCGGCACGTACCAGACCATCGGCAGCGTTCGGTATTCAGGGTGGAGCGGGAAGGCGATCTTCCAGTCCACCGCCATCTTGTAGGCGGGCGAGCGCCTTGCCGCCTCGATCCAGTTTTCGGCGATGCCGTCGGCGCGAGCCTGATCCACGACAGCCGGGTCGTTCGGGTCGAGGAAAAGCCTGAGTTGCTCCTCGTAAAGGCCCTGCTCGTTCTCGACGGAAGCGGCGCGCTCGATGCCGTCAGCATCGTAGAGCAGCACACCGAGATAGCGGATGCGGCCGACGCAGGTTTCCGAGCACACCGTCGGCTGTCCGGCTTCGATTCGCGGATAGCAAAAGATGC
>JBQCFH010000228.1:0-10109 GCA_051959385.1 Rhizobiaceae bacterium
CGAATGGACACGTTAGCCATGCAGACGGCCTCCTCCCAGCTCTCGTGTTGGGCGAAGGCAGATGCCGGTGCGACCGGCCCCCTCGACGCATACGCCCTTATTGCGACGCGATGATTGCACGGCTTGCCGCATATGCCAAGACGGTAGCGCTATCATCGTTCGCCGACATTCGCCGAGGCGATAGCGTTGTCCGTGGCGTTGCGCTCAGCGGATCGCCTTCACCAGTTCGGCATCGGGAAAGCAGGTGGCGGCGCGGCCGTTTTTCTCCTGCCATTCGCCGATGGAGCGGCGCGTCTTGAATCCCGGGAAGCCGTCGGCCCCCCCGACATCAAAGCCTTTATTCTCCAATGCGCGCTGCAAAGCCGCCACGTCGGAGCGGTAGAGGCCGCCGACCTTGCCCCACGGCGCGGAGAAATCGCTGGCGGCTCCCTCCATCCGGTCCGCCGCATGCCCGATGAAGAGCGCGTAGAGGTCGCTGTTGTTGTATTCCTTCAGCACGTAAAAGTTCGGCGTGACGATGAAAGCGGGGCCGAATCGGCCCGCAGGCATCAGGAGAAACGCCTTCTTCTTCTGCTCGATTGCGGGAAAGTCCTTGCCGCCGACGCGCTTCACGCCTTTTTCGATCCAGTCGGCAACGGTGTAGGGACGATCCGGTCCTTCAAGCGAACACGGCACCGAGGCCGGCACGGTAACCTCCCAGCCCCAGCCGCGCCCCCTCTCCCAGCCATATTGCCGGAGGTAGTGGGCGATGGAGGCGAGCGTGTCCGGTACCGAATTCCAGATGTCGCGCTTGCCGTCGCCGTCGAAATCGACCGCGTGTTCGAGATAGGAAGAGGGCAGGAATTGCGGCTGGCCGAGCGCGCCGGCCCAGGAACTCTTCATCGTGCCGAGGTCGATGTAGCCCTTCTGGATGATCTCGAGAGCAGCCAGGACCTCCTTGCGGAAGAGGTCCTTGCGCAGCGCCATGAAAGCCTTGGTGCCAAGCACTTCGAAGGCGTCATAGGGGATCCTGACCGAGCCGAATTGCGTCTCGCGCCCCCAGATGGCGAGCAGGATGGGCCCGGGCACGCCGTATTTATTCTCGACCGCGTCGAGGACCGAGCCGTAGCGGTCCAGCCTGGCCCGCCCGCCGGCGACCACCGGCCCGATCGCGCCCTCGGCGAAATAGGCGCCAGGCGAGCCGAACTCGGCCTGGTGCTGGACCTTGGGCACGCGCGGCTTCTCGCCCGGCGGGATCAGGTCGGGCAGGCTCCAGTTGAGCGAGACGCCCTTGAAGGCGGCCTTGAAGGTCGCATCCGAGACACCGAGCTTCTTCGCGTCCGGCCAGAGGTCGTCGGCCAGCCAGGCCTGGAATTGCCGCTCGACCGCGGCGTGGTCGGCGGCATGGGCGGGTAGTGACCAGAAAATCAGGCAGGCAAGCAAGGGGACGAGACAAATGCTTAAGGCCCGGTAGTAGTCACGTGCTACCCCCTCTCCGTCTCGGCTTTGCCTCGACACCTCTCCCCCACTCCGTGAGGGAGAGGACACGCCGGCCGCAAGGCCTGGCACCCGTCCTCGCCGCCACGAAGTGGGGGAGAGGTGTCCCGCGCAGCGGGACGGAGAGGGGGAAATCGGCAGACCCGCTTCTCGAACGGCAGAACGCTTCATCAAAACGCCGTCCGCGATTTCAGCGCCGCCGAGAGCGTGCCCTCGTCGAGATAGTCGAGTTCGCCGCCGACCGGGACGCCATGCGCCAGCCGCGTCACCTTGACGCCCAGGCCGGAAAGCTGGTCGGTGATGTAGTGCGCCGTCGTCTGGCCTTCGACGGTGGCGTTGACGGCGAGGATGACCTCGGCGACGCCGCCCGCGGCGACGCGGCTCACCAGCGATTTCAGGTTGAGGTCGTCCGGGCCGACGCCGTCGAGCGGAGAAAGCGTGCCGCCGAGCACATGGAAACGGGCGTTCATAGCGCCGGCCCGCTCCAGCGCCCACAGGTCGGCGACGTCCTCAACGACAATGAGCGTCGTCCCGTCGCGGCGCGGATCGGTGCAGACGCTGCACGGATCGGCGGTATCGACATTGCCGCAGACCGAGCAGACGCGGACCTTGTCGACCGCCTCGGCCATGGCGGAGGCAAGCGGCCCCAGAAGCTGCTCCTTCTTCTTGATCAGATGCAGCGCGGCGCGGCGCGCGGAACGCGGCCCCAGCCCCGGGACCTTGGCGAGGAGCTGGATCAGGCGTTCGATCTCGGGGCCGGCGATTCGCTGGGGCATGCTGGTGTCGAGCAGTTGATATGGCGGGCTTCGGCAGTCGGCAATCGGCAGATCGGCAGTCGAAGAAATGATCGTTTTCCGACTGCCCATTGCCGACTGCCGATTGCCGCTCTTCAGAACGGCAATTTCATCCCCGGCGGGATCGGCAGCCCGGCGGTCATCTCGCGAGTCTTCTGCTGCAGCACGGCCTCGACCTTGGCCTTGGCGTCGTTGTGGGCGGCGAGGATCAGGTCCTCGAGGATCTCGACCTCGTCCTCCTTGAAGAGCGACGGATCGATCTTCAGCGCCTTCATCTCCATCTTGCCCGACAGCGTGACGAAGACCATGCCGCCGCCGGCCTGGCCCGTCGCCTCGATCGTGGCGACCTCCTGCTGCATGGCCTCGAACTTGGCCTGCATTTCCTTCGCCTTGCCCATCAGGCCCATCAGATCCTTCATGGCCATCTCCGTTCTTCAATCCTCTTCATTGTCATCGGTATCGTCGGGGGCCGGGCCGCCGGGCGGTTCTGCGGCCGCCTCCGGCTCGACGGCGTCCGGCAGCCTGACGTCGACAATCTTCGCGCCCGGGAAGCGGGCGAGGATCGCCGCGACATTTGGGTCGGCGCGCGCGTCCATGATGGCGCTTTCGCGGCGCGAGGCCTCCTGCTCGGCAAGCGTCGGCCCGCCCTCCTCGCGCGAGACGGTGACCAGCCAGTTGCGGCCGGTCCATTTGCGCAGCCTGGCGTTCAGGTCGCCGGCGAGCGTCTTCGGCGCGTCGGCGGTGAGCGAGATGTCGAGCCGGCCGGGTTCCAGGCGTACCGGCCGCACGCAGCGCTTGACCAGGACCTTGAAGGCGAGATCGCGTTCGGCGTCGGCGAGCGCCGCGATGTCGGCAAGCGAATGGATGCGGACGGCAGGCGCGGCTTCCTGTTCGGCTGCCATTTCGGACATGCGGGCCTGTGGCTCGGTGGCCGGCACCACATCGTCCCGGCGCTCGACCAGCCGCATTGTCTGCCCGCCGCCTCCACCGGAAGGCATGCGCGAGGAGCCAACCGCGCTCGCGGGTGCCGGTTGCGACGGTGCCGGTTGCGACGGCGCGGCGGAAACGGAGGACCGCGCGGCGCCATTGCCGCCGGAAGGTACGGCCCCCTCGCCGTCCAGCGCCTTCAAGGCCTCGTCCAGCGTCGGCAGCGTCGCCGCATGCGCCATACGGATCAGCACCATCTCGGCGGCGCTCGCGGGGCGCGCCGCGCCCTCGACCTCGCCGATGCCCTTCAGGAGCATCTGCCAGGCGCGCGACAGCACCCGCACCGGCAGCTGGCCCGCGAAAGCGGCGCCGCGCGTGCGCTCGTCCTCGGTCAGCGAGGCGTCGCGCGCGGCTTCCGGCACGAAGCGCAGGCGCGTGACCAGATGCGTGAATTCGGCGAGATCGGTCAGCACGACGGCGGGATCGGCGCCGGCGTCGTATTGCGCGCGGAACTCGTTCAACGCTCCCGCCACATCGCCCTTCATCAGAAGCTCGAAAAGATCGACGACGCGCGCCCGGTCCGACAAACCGAGCATGGCGCGCACCTCCTCGCCCGTGACGGCGCCCTCGCCATGCGCGATCGCCTGGTCGAGGATGGAGAGCGCATCGCGCACGGAGCCTTCCGCCGCGCGGGCGACCATGGCGAGCGCCGAGGGATCGACCGTCACCCCCTCGAGGCCGGCGATCTTCTCCAGATGCGCGGTCAGCACGCCGGCATCGACGCGGCGCAGGTCGAAGCGCTGGCAGCGCGAAAGCACCGTGATCGGCACCTTGCGGATCTCGGTCGTGGCGAAGATGAATTTCACATGCGGCGGAGGTTCTTCCAGCGTCTTCAACAGCCCGTTGAAGGCCTGCGTGGAGAGCATGTGCACTTCGTCGATGATATAAACCTTGTAGCGCGCCGAGACCGGCGCATAGCGCACCTGCTCGATGATCTCGCGGATATCGTCGATGCCGGTATGGGAGGCGGCGTCCATCTCGATCACATCGACATGGCGGCCTTCCATGATCGCCTGGCAGTGCTCGCCCAATTCAGGGAAGCTGATCGACGGCTCGTTGGCGGTTGCGGTCTTGTAGTTGAGCGCGCGCGCCAGGATGCGCGCCGTCGTCGTCTTGCCGACGCCGCGCACGCCGGTCAGCATCCAGGCCTGCGCGATCCGCCCCGTCCGGAATGCGTTGGTCAGCGTGCGCACCATCGGCTCCTGGCCGATCAGGTCGGAGAAATCGCGCGGCCGATATTTGCGCGCCAGCACCCGGTAAGGACCGGCATTCGCCCCAAGCCGGGCGCTGCCGACCGGAGCGCCCTCGACAGGCAACTCCTTCTCGTCGGACGCCTTCTGTCCGGCTTCGCTCATAGGCGCGTTCGCTCCCGAATGGCTGATGTCGGTCCGGCGCCCGCCGGGACGCCTTCACTGTCGCCGCCGCGCGGGCCGGCGTCAATGCCGCCGGCGAAAGAAGCTCGCCGCCCGGCGAATGAAAGCGAAAGGTGGGAGGCTGGCACGGTGACCCGTGCCGTGGCTCGTTAGGGCTGCTTCCTTCCGGACCTGACCCGGTTGGCGAGTGGCTCGTCCACCACCAACCTCCCGCGGCTCATATCGGGGAAAGGGAGACGAAATGCAAGGGCGGATGCGGCGGCGGGCGGCAAGGAATGGGCATGGCTTTTGGTCCAGGCCGGAGAAAACGGCCGATGAACCGCTTGCCGGCCGGCGATACGCGTTCTAGCCTCCGCGCAAAGATGGGAAAAGCCGATGCTGGGGGTCAAGACGGCCGGCTTCGAACTCGACCGGAGGCTCGAAGCGGATACGAGGCATGTGATGTGGCTGGGGCTTTGCGAGCTCCGCCTCATGGACGATCGGCGTTGGCCGTGGCTCGTGCTGGTGCCGCAGCGGCGCAATGCGGTGGAGGTGCACGACATGACGCCGCTCGACCAGGCGCTGCTTACCTTCGAGACCAACATGGTGGCCGAGGCGCTGAAGAAGGTGACGCACTGCACCAAGATCAATAGCGGCGCGCTCGGCAACATCGTGCGCCAGCTTCACGTGCATGTGGTCGCCCGCTCGGAAGGGGACGCCAACTGGCCGGGCCCGGTCTGGGGCTACGGCCAGCGCGAGCCCTATCGGCGCGAGGAGGCCCATCAATTCGCCGACCGCATCGCATCGGCGCTTTCGCCCAAGCGCTAGTCGCGCAATCCTGCAGGAATCCTGATGCCGTTTCGCCTCTTCGACGCGCCGATGCGCGAACCCAGCCAGTTCGTCGGCTTTTCCGGCAACGATCTCGACCGCCAGTCGGAGAAGCGGGACGAGGAGAGCCTGGCCAGGGCGCTCGCCGATCCCGCGGCGCGGCTGATGCTGATGCGTGGCGGGCGCGCCTACCTGAAGATCGCGGGCGGCTGCTTCGATCCCCATTTCACGCCGGCGGAGAGCCGAGCGCTCGGGGCGAGGCTGGAATTCTCGGTGCTGCTCGGCTTCGACGCCGAGGGGCCGAGGCTCGCCGCGCCGGCTGGCGTGGAGCCCGAGGACCTGCCGCCTGCGATCAAGGCGATCGACTACCGTTCGGTCTACGTGCAGGGACTGCTCCGGCCCGCCGATCTCGGCGCGCTGGCGCAGGGCGCTTCGCTGCTCGCCTGGCATTCAAGCCATCGCTTCTGCTCCAGATGCGGTCACGAGAGCGAGATGCGTCACGCCGGCTACCGGCGCCTCTGCCCGAGCTGCGGCACGGAGCATTTCCCGCGCACCGATCCGGTGGCGATCATGCTCGCGGTCAGCGGCGACAAATGCCTGCTCGGCCGCAGCCCGCGCTTCCAGCCCGGCATGTATTCCTGCCTCGCCGGCTTCATCGAGCCGGGCGAGACGATCGAGAACGCGGTGCGCCGCGAGACGCTGGAGGAGACGGGGATCCGGCTCGGCCGCGTCGTCTACCAGGCGAGCCAGCCCTGGCCGTTTCCCTATTCGCTGATGATCGGCTGCTACGGCGAGGCGCTGAACGAGGACATCCACCCCGATTTTGCCGAACTCGAGGACTGCCGCTGGTTCTCGCGCGAGGAAGTGCGCGGCATCATCGCCGGGAAGCACGAGGCCGGAATTTCCGTCCCGCCGCCCGGCGCCATTGCCAGCCATCTGATCCGTAGCTGGGCGGAGCGCGACGACTGAGATGCGCCTCCGGGACTGCCACAACTTCCACGATTTCCGGAAACTCGCGCGGAAGCGGCTGCCGGGCCCGATCTTCAACTATATCGACGGGGCGGCGGACGACGAGATCACCCATCGCCGCAACACCGAGGCGTTCGAACGCTGCGATCTCGTGCCGAACGTGCTGCGCGGTGTGCGGGACATCGACATGTCGGTGACCGTCATGGGACAGAAGCTGGCGATGCCGGTCTATTGTTCGCCGACAGCGCTCCAGCGTCTCTTCCACCACGATGGAGAACGCGCGGTGGCGGCCGCGGCAGCCAGGTTCGGCACGATGTTCGGTGTGTCCTCGCTCGGCACCGTCAGCCTGGAGGAGGCGCGGCGGATCAGCACCGGGCCGCAGGTCTACCAGTTCTATTTTCACAAGGATCGCGGGCTGAACCGCGAGATGATGGCGCGCGCCAGGAACGCCGGCGTCGAAGTCATGATGCTGACGGTGGACAGCATCACCGGGGGAAACCGCGAGCGCGACAAGCGCACCGGCTTCGCCATCCCCTTCCGGCTCAACCTCGCCGGCATCGCCCAATTCGCCGCCAAGCCGGCCTGGGGAATCAACTATCTCACGCATGAACGCTTCAAGCTGCCGCAGCTCGACACCCATGTCGACATGGGCGGCGGCGTGATGTCGATCAGCCGCTACTTCACCGAGATGCTCGACCCCTCCATGACATGGGACGACGTCGCCGAGATGGTGCGCTACTGGGACGGACAGTTCTGCCTCAAGGGCGTGATGGCCGTGGAGGATGCAACGCACGCGGCGGAGATCGGCTGCACCGGCATCGTGCTCTCCAACCATGGGGGGCGGCAGCTCGACGGCTCGCGCACCGGCTTCGACCAGCTCGCCGAGATCGTCGATGCCGTCGGCGACAGGATCGACGTCATGATGGACGGCGGCGTCCAGCGCGGCACGCATGTCCTGAAGGCGCTGTCGCTCGGCGCGAAGGCGGTGGGGCTCGGGCGCTACTACCTGTTTCCGCTGGCGGCCGCCGGGCAGGCTGGCGTCGAGCGCGCGCTGGAGCTCATGCGCTTCGAAATCGAGCGCGACATGCGGCTGATGGGCTGCGCATCGGTGGCCGAACTCACGCGCGAGAACCTGCGCTTCCGCTGACGGCCCCTGCGGTCATACCGACCCTCCTTGCCACACAAAAATTTTTTTGTGTGGCAATGACGGATTGCGACCTCTCGAAAACACCCCGATAATGCAGGCGAAAGCGCTTAATCGTCCTCGCTCTGCGTGGCGCGGAAGGGATGCGCGGCATAGACGCCGAGGATGCGCACCTCGCGCGAGAAGAAGCTGAGTTCCTCCAGCGCCAGCGCCACGTTCGGATCGTCGGGGTGGCCCTCGATGTCGGCGTAGAACTGGGTGGAGAAGAACTTGCCGCCGAGCTGATAGCTTTCGAGCTTGGTCATGTTGACGCCGTTGGTGGCGAAGCCGCCCATCGCCTTGTAGAGCGCGGCCGGCACGTTGCGCACGCGGAAGACGAAGGTCGTCATCATCTTCTCGGCCGCATCGGTGCGCGCGGCCCATTGCTTCTGCTTGGAAAGCACGACGAAGCGGGTGACATTGTTGTCGGTGTCCTCGACGTCCTCGGCGACGATGTCGAGATGATAGAGCTCGGCGGCCAGACGCGGGGCGAGCGCGGCCTTGGTGGGGTCGCCATCCTCCGAGACGAGGCGGGCGGCGCCCGCCGTGTCGCCCGCCACTACCGGCTTCCAGCGATGCCTGCGGATCACCTTGCGGCACTGGCCGAGCGCGTGGATGTGGCTGTAGACCGACTTGATGCCTTCCAGCTTCGCCCCGGGCAGCACCATCAGTTGGAAGTGGATCGGCAGGAAATACTCCCCGACGATGTGCAGCCGCGATTCGGGCAGCAGATGGTGAATGTCGGCGACGCGTCCGGCGATCGTGTTCTCGATCGGGATCATGGCGAGATCCGCCTTGCCGCTCTCCACCGCGACGAAGGCGTCCTCGAAAGTCGGGCAGGGCAGCGGCTCCATCGAGGGATACATGTCGCGGGAAGCCGTGTCGGAATTGGCGCCTGGCTCGCCCTGGAAGGCGATGAGGTTGGTCTTTTCAGGCATGTTCAGAACCTTTGGGAGGAGGAAAGCATGTCGCGGGCGCGCTCGAGATCGTCGGGCGTATCGACGCCGAGCGGCACCGTCGCCACGATCGCGGCATCGATGCGCATGCCCGCCTCCAGCGCGCGAAGCTGCTCCAGCCGCTCGCGCCTCTCGAGCGTGGAAGGCGGCATGGAGACGAAGCGCTCAAGCGCTTTGCGACGATAGGCGTAAAGCCCGATATGATGATAGAGCGGCCCCTCGCCCCAGGGCGCGGTGGCGCGGGTGAAATAGAGTGCGCGCAGCCGGTCGGAGGAGAGCGGCGAACCGACGATCTTGACGACGTTCGGATTGGTCTTCTCCTCGTCGCGCGCGATCTCGACGCCGAGCGTGGCGATATCGACTTCCGCGTCGTCCAGCGGCGCGACCGAGGCGGCGATGGTCGCTGGGTCGATCGTCGGCAAATCGCCCTGGACGTTGACGATCGTTTCGACCGCGCCGGAGCGGTCAAGCGCGCCGAGAGCCTCGTGGATGCGGTCCGAGCCCGACTGGTGGTCGCTCCGCGTCATCACCGCTTCGAAGCCGTTCGCAACCACGGCGTCGGCAACGGCGGCCGTGTCGGTCGCCACGACGACGCGGCCGAGCCGGCTTTCGGCGGCGCGGCGCGCGACATGGACGATCATCGGTTTGCCGGCGATGTCGGCCAGCGGCTTTCCGGGCAGCCTGGTCGACGCCATGCGCGCAGGAATAAGGATGAGGACGGACATGAAGGCGACAAAATTCCCCTGAAACGGGCGACGGGAAAGTGGCAAAACGTCTCACTCGAAAGCGCCCTTATAGGTGTTGCAACGGGGAAGCAAAAGACCTAGTTTTCCGCGCGATTTGGACGGCTCCGGAGGGGAATTCGGGAACGCCGGCACAAACCGGACCGGCCTCTTTTTCCGCACTGGCCGCGAAATATGGAGCCTCAGGGGCGTATGGACTCTTTCGAATACAACAAGATTATCGGCGCACTCCTCGGGACGGTATTCGTCATCTTTTCGATCTCACTCGTTTCGGACTCGCTCTTCTACTCGCCGAATCCGGAGAAGCCCGGCTATGCGATCGAGGTGCAGGAAGCGCCGGCCGCCGGTGGCGGCGAGACCAAGGAGAACCCCGCCAAGGCGCCGATCGCGCCGCTGCTCGCCAAGGCCGACGTGCAGAAGGGCGCGTCGATCTTCAAGCGCTGCGAGGCATGCCATGACGGCACCAAGGGCGGCCCGAACAAGGTCGGCCCGAATCTCTGGGGCGTGGTCGGGCGGCCGATCGCCTCGCATCCGGGCTACAGCTATTCGGCCGCGATGAAGGATTTCTCCGATGGCGGCAAGAAGCACTGGACCTATCAGCTCATCAGCGAATTCATCACCAAGCCGAAGGCCGAGGTGCCCGGCACCGCGATGGGCTTCGCCGGCCTCTCGAAGATCGAAGAGCGGGCTGACGTGATCGCCTATCTGCGCACGCTCTCCGACAATCCCGAGCCGCTTCCCTCGCCCGACGAGGCCAAGGCGGCCGCTGCGGGCGACCAGGGCAAGGCGCCGGCCGCGGACAGTGCGGGAAAGCCGGCGGA